>JAGQXH010000007.1 GCA_020436695.1 Lewinella sp.
AAGTGTACTGAAGAAAAAAGGTTATTCTACCAATGTAGGCGATGAGGGTGGTTTTGCACCTAATATCAAAAGCAATGTAGAGGCGATCGAAACGGTCTTGCAAGCTATTGAAACTGCAGGCTTCCGCCCCGGTGAGGATGTGATGATCGCAATGGATGCCGCTTCTTCCGAATTCTACGATGCCGACGAAAAAATATACCACTTCAAGAAATCTACGGGTGATAAACTGACCAGTGCCGATATGGTAGCCTACTGGAAAGAATGGTGCGATAAGTATCCTATTCTCTCCATTGAGGACGGTCTGGATGAAGATGACTGGACCGGTTGGAAATCACTGACGGAAACCATCGGCAGCCGGGTACAACTGGTGGGCGATGACCTGTTCGTAACCAATACCCAGCGTCTGCAAAGAGGGATCGACGAAGGAAGTGCCAACTCCATCCTCATCAAGGTGAACCAGATCGGTTCGCTGACGGAGACCATCGAAGCCGTATCACTGGCCAATCGCAATGCCTATACGGCGGTAATGAGTCACCGCTCCGGTGAAACGGAAGATGTAACCATCGCTGACCTGGCGGTAGCATTGAATACCGGTCAGATCAAAACGGGCTCTGCCTCCCGCTCTGACCGGATCGCGAAATACAACCAGTTGTTGCGCATCGAAGAACAACTGGCTGATTCTGCGGTTTATCCTGGG
This sequence comes from Lewinella sp., assembly GCA_020436695.1. Lineage (GTDB taxonomy): Bacteria > Bacteroidota > Bacteroidia > Chitinophagales > Saprospiraceae > Flavilitoribacter. The sequence goes on from JAGQXH010000007.1 coordinate 698, forward strand.
AAAGCGCTGTTGGGGTAAACGGCCGCTGCGCTGACGGCCGGCCCGGATACACAGTGGAAGGGCCGGCCGTCAATCCGAAAGGGGGCCGTACGTATTTCAAGCGAAGTAAGAAATACGGGTCGATTCATGGCAAACAGGAAATATATCCCTAATTTGTAGGCCCGTTTTAACCCGAAACCATTGATACCATGGCTAATAATTCCTTTCAGGCTCTGAAAGATCTGATCCCCGCTCCTTTGCGCAACCGCTATTTTATCGCGATCGCCGTCTTTTTAGCCTGGATGATCTTCTTGGACAAGCACGACATCCTGACGCAATGGCGTTTGCAACAGACTGTGAATAAGCTGCAGGAAGACAAGTCTTTTTATTCCGAAAAGATCGAGGAAGCCGAGCAGGAACGCCTGGAACTGGATATCAATGATGAGAAATTCGCCCGCGAACGGTATTATATGAAAAAATCGGATGAAGATGTCTTCATCATCGAAAAGAAAGAAGACTAACAACCTAATCTAAATAATTTAGCAATTTATGTCGGTTCTCGTAAATAAAGACTCCCGGATCATCGTGCAGGGATTTACCGGGAAGGAAGGTACTTTTCATGCCAGTCAGATGATTGAGTACGGTACAAATGTGGTTGGTGGTGTTACGCCCGGTAAAGGTGGTACCACTCACCTGGATAAGCCGGTATTCAACACCGTACAGGAAGCGGTAGATAAGGCCGGTGCGGATACTTCAGTGATCTTCGTACCGCCACCCTTTGCCGGAGATGCCATTATGGAAGCTGCAGCGGCCGGTATCAAAGTGATCATCTGCATCACAGAAGGTATTCCGGTACAGGACATGGTGAAAGTGAAAGCTTACATTGAAGATTATGACTGTCGTCTGGTAGGGCCCAACTGCCCCGGCGTGATCACTCCCGGTGAAGCCAAATGCGGCATTATGCCCGGCTTCATTCACCGCAAGGGTAAGATCGGGATCGTTTCCCGCTCCGGTACGCTGACTTACGAGGCGGTTGATCAGGTGACCAAGGCCGGTATGGGCCAATCTACCTGCATCGGTATCGGTGGTGACCCCATCGTCGGTACCACCACCAAAGAAGCAGTAGAACTGTTGATGAACGATCCGGAAACCGAAGGTATCATCATGATCGGTGAGATCGGCGGTAGCATGGAAGCCGAAGCCGCACAGTACATCAAAGAACACGGTACAAAACCGGTCGTTGGTTTCATTGCCGGTCAGACGGCACCCAAAGGCCGTACCATGGGCCATGCCGGTGCCATTATCGGCGGCGCGGAAGATACGGCGGAAGCCAAAATGAAGATCATGGCCGAATGCGGCATCCACGTGGTGAAATCTCCGGCGGATATCGGAAGTACTATGGCCGAGGTGTTGAAATAATTAAGGCGAGTCGTCAGTCATTAGTCGATAGTCGTTGTGGTAATTGCCAAGATTACCAGGAAGTAGTCGAAGCTACCTGGAACAGATCCTCGTTTATCCATGAACCGGTCGATGCTTTTTCATTTTACTAAGGTAGGCCTGACTTACGACTGACTGACTAGCAACTCATATTGATAATGTCGGTTGTTTTTGACAAATCGGAAGATCTGTTCCCAATTAAGAGCGACCAGATCTTCCTTTCCCATTGCGGCATTTCTCCTTTATATGGTCCGGCAGCCGAGCAGGCAATTGGTCTGATCCGGGAGCAGCAGTTGCGTGGGGGTGGCGGTCTGATCGAAGTCTATGAGCAATGGATGAACGGCTTGCGGGCGCAGGCTGCCTTATTGCTCGGCACCCAACCAGAAAACATGGCCTTCGTGCGTAATACCTCGGAGGCCATGTCTATGTTAGCCAATGGCTATCCCTTTGAGCCCGGTGATGAGGTGATTACCTTTGTGCAGGAATATCCAGCCAACTATTATCCGTGGATATTGCAGGAGCGCCGGGGCGTTACTGTGAAATTTTTATCCAATATTCCGGCTGCGGGCGATATCCCACAGGAGGTGATCGGCAAATGGTCAGAGCGGGAATTGCTGGAACTGATCAGCCCGAAAACCCGCGTTATTGCGTTGAGCCATGTGCAATTCACCAGCGGTTATGCGGCCAACCTGCAGCGCCTGGGCGAGATCTGCAAGGAATATGATATCGATCTGGTGATCGATGCCGCACAGAGTATGGGATGTATGCCGCTCTACCCCGAAAACTGGAACGTCGCGGCAGTTGCTTCGGCTGGATGGAAGTGGCTGCTGGGGCCGGTTGGAGCCGGTATCTTCTACACTCGTCCCGATTTCCGGGATAAGATCGCCATTACGCAGATCGGAGTGGAGACCATGCTGCAAACCTACGATTTTCTCGATCTCTCCTGGGCACCCACTCCTACTGCCCGCCGCTTCGAGTACAGCACCTCTCCCATTCAGTTGGTAGCTGCTCTGACCACCTGCCTGAAAGATCTGCACGTTCACTACGGCTCCGAAGCTATCTTTCGGGAGGCCATCCGCTTGCAGGACGTTTTTCTCGGTGCGCTGAACAATCCTATATTAACGCCGCTGCTATTTGACGCCGCCCATCGCTCGGGTATCCTCACTTTGTATTGCGAACAGGAAAAGATCGTTTTGGACATGCTAAAGGAAGCAGGGATCACATGTTCAGGCAGGGGACGGCTCATCCGCGTTGCTCCACATTTTTACAATACGGATGAGGAGATGCTGCGACTGGCGGAGTTGTTGAATGGGTGGCGGGGATAGCTGCGAATGGTCTACGTAAAATTCCAACGACGGCAAACTGGAAAGTCCACTTAACTCAACAGCATCAGAGCGATCAGCGCAATGAAGATGGCAATGAGGTAATAGGTGAGGTTGTTGCTTTGGTATTTTTCAAAGAGGTGTTTTACCAGATCCAGCCATTCCAGCTTTCTTCCCAGTTTTTCAATCGACAGCACGAAATATTTGGGCGTATCTTCCAGGGCAAACTTTTTGGGATTGGCCAGTAATTTCAGGATCATGAACTCACTGTCCATAAAAGCGAGCTCGTATACCTTGGTCTTGTCGTAATCCTCATCACCGATAAAGAGTTTGTTACCCACGTAGCGCCATTTGCCCTGTTCTACTTCCCCATCGACGGTTTTCAGATATTCCCGGTCTTCTTCTTCCTGCGGTTGCGGAAAAAAAAAGTGAAAAACCAGCTCGTGGAAATTTTCATCATCCCGCACTTCTACCCAGGGCTTATTCGTGTACACACCTTCTTCCCGCAGGTCATCGCTGTTTTCCTTAATAATAGGGATCACCTTATCCAAATACTCATCCAGCGTATCGGCTTCCGGAAACTGCTGGGTATTGAATAATTCGGCAATATTATCGAAAAACTTGTTTTCCAAGGTAGTAGCTTTTAAGCGGTCTAAGTTACGATTTCCTTTTGTTTTTTTGGGACGGGTTTTAGGATCTGGATGCCTTCCAGTAGAGACCGGGCGTGCCGGCATCTAACTGGGAATCTTTTAAACAAACATTCCATACATTGAAAAATCCCTACCGATGGTTGAATGAAATTGCCCAGCCTGGATAACCAGAATAATATTGTGATCAACGAAGGCGCCCATAGATGGTGATTAAAAACTTGAAATTCAGTCATTTGCTGAATCAGGACGAGCTTTTTTTCGCACCCTCCTGTGCAAAAGCGCATTGACAGTCTTACTAAAAAATACTATAATGAAGCAATTGATTCTGATTATTGGTGCTTTACTTTTTGGAGTTTCCTTAAATGGTCAAAATGATCAGGGAAAAATACTAGGCACCTGGCTGAACGCGATGGAAAATGCCCGCATTGAAATATTTAAACGAGATGATAAATATTTCGGCAAAGTGGTCTGGTTGGCCAATGAACTCAACCTGGATCAGCTTCCTGAATCCAAGCTAAGAAAAAACGCAACTGCCCCACAGCCAGATGAGATCCTGGGAAAAGAGATTATCTCCAACCTGGAATACGAAAATGGGGAATGGGTGAATGGTACGATCTATTTTGCCCAAATAGATGACTATGTAGCCTGCAAAATCAGGGTCAGTGATGAGGGAGAAGAACTATATATTACGCTAAAAAAAGGCTGGCTTTCAAGAACAAAAACCTGGACGCGAATATGAACACATATATCAGTTATCAGCGTACCTTTTCTTGATCTTGCTATCCAACCAAACCAAGCCTCACTTTAAATTTAATTCGATTTAACGATTTTACCGAATAGTGTGTTTCCAGAAGCTTCAACTTTGACAAAATAAGTTCCGGGCGGAAAGGAAGTGAGGTCTATTTCTGGTGGGTTCTTGGCATGAAAGATCAGTTTTCCTGAAACAGTGAATACCGCCACTTCCATTGCAAACCACCTGAGATCATGGTGAATCTTGAATTTGCCCGTTGTGGGATTGGGGTAGAAATATACCCCATTCTGCTCAACAGCCATTTTAGAAACAGCGGTAGTACTTGTGCACCCGGCATATGCACTCACCTCATCCCAGAAATCACATTCCGTTGTCCGCAAACCACACTGGGTACCGTCGGGCGTCTCATTGATTTTGAGATAGCAATCCGTGGCAGCATCGTATGACGGCCAGTTGGGCAAGCCACTGCCGTTTGGGTCTCCGCTTCGTGCAAAATTCGTCCAATAGCGGAGGCAAAAATCTTCGACTTGTTCATCTGCATCGGTATACCAGGAGCCTACGGCCAAGGGTGAATTCTCCCATGTATTGAACACATAGAACAACTCGATTCCGTGATAAGCCCCCAATTCACCGATTGTAGGGATGTTGGGATTGTGCGTATGCGTAAAGAAATATCGCCACACTGGTTCTGTTTGGTTCTTGCTGATACACCGGGCCGTCCTGCGGATGGAATTGGTAAACTGGGCATCGGTCAGTATGGCTACAAATGATTGCCGGGCTTCTTCATTAGTCGCGCCGGGTGGATAGAGCGCCAAAGCCTGTGATCGATATTGCGGTGGTATGGCCGTATTTACCAGTGCCGTTACCATAAAGGGATAAACGGTTTGCGGAGCAGACAGGCTCATCTCGTCCGAATTGGAGCCCAGCATCAGGGGTACTTTATTGAAGTTACCGGTTTGAAACATCGCCTCGGGAAAATCCTGGAAAATACGATGATCGAGGGTAGGCCGCCAATGCTGCTGAACAATGCCGCCCTGTATGGGGTGTTCGAGTCCACTCACTAAACTGTCGGCACTCAGTGACCGCATATATGTTATTTTTTCCGCATCGGTACCGGTTTGGGTGAAGCCGTCCACAAATGTGATCCCTTTTGCCTTCGTCGTGTCATAAGGCTCCACGCCCGGTAATGCACTTTCAATGATGGCTTTGTGGAACAGCCCCGCTGCCATTTGGGTGGTTAAGAGATTACCCACATTCACCCCGCCGCCGCTTTCGCCGAAAATGGTTACGTTGTCCGGATCGCCGCCAAAACCGGAAATATTGTCCTGCACCCACTGCAAGGCAAAGATCTGGTCCATCACGCCGTAATTCCCAGCCACCTCATCGCTGTTTTCAACTTCCAGCCCCGGATGCACCAAATAGCCCAATGGGCCCAGCCGGTATTGGATAGTGACGAGAACGACATTACCGCGTTCGGCCATATTTTTCCCATAATAGATCTCTGTTCCGCCGGCTATCTCGCTTGTACTGCCAGCCTGATTGCCGCCTCCGTGAATAAATACCATGACTGGAAGATTGGCCGAGATGTCGGGACTCCATACGTTCAGATAAAGACAATCTTCTTCCCCTTCCACGACACCGGTAGTGTCACCCTGATCGAAATTCTTTTGAGGACACTTGGGAGGGAATTGGTGCGCAGTGATTGGCCCGGTCCAGCTTTCCGGAGGAATGGTCGGCTTCCACCGTAGTGTGCCCACGGGCGGGGCAGCATAGGGTATGCCAAGGAATTCGTAAAGATTCCCGTTCATTTGTCCCGTCACCGGGCCGTATTGAGTGGAGACGGTCTGGGCAGTTACCGAAAATACCGGAAAAAGAATAGAGCAGATAAAAAGCAAAATTTTGGGCAGCATAGGGTGATGATTTACTTTAATATTTGACTATGGATTACCATCAAGGTTTAAGCGGCCGGTATTAATATTTTTTGATTTGGGATGGTAAAATAGCGCCTATACCAAAGCAGATGAGGAACAGGGATTTGGGTTTTGAGTAGGGCAGCGACAAGATGTCTGATCGAGGATGATGTACAGTGTGTGGGGCATCTTATGGTATTGCCTGAAAATTGGTTCCCGCTCAAAATACTTTATTAATTCTTGTTTTGAATTCATCTTTATATTCGGAGAATCCTTTCCCATAAGTTTGGTAAAACAGCGCATAAAAATCATTCTGATTCAGCGACTGTTTCATGAATTTCAGAAAATTATCCCTACCGTAAGTTGCTACTAGGTCATTGATGATACAACCAAATTCAGCGTAGATGAATTTGTATTTCTGCGGCACACTACAGTTCTTAACCGAGGCTCCTTTTGAAGAAAAAACCGATCCCCAATCTTCTGGCTGGACAAAATTGCCCTCGTTTATTTTTTTGTAGGTTTCTGCTATGCTCGGATAGCCGTCAAGTCCAAATTGATTTGAGCTATATACTGCTACACCTTCTATAAACCATTGTGGATAGCTTATCACTTTTTTTAAAGACATGTTTTGGTAAAGCAGTAAATGAGATAATTCGTGTTTTAAATAGGTGTGGATGTGTTCAGTTTCCCGGATAAGGCTGTCGATATTTTTCAAATCCGAAATGTCATCATCGGGATGGTAATAGATGGTAGCCAATGCTGAATGATAGGTTTTAAATCCAGGTACAAATATTGATACCACGACTAATCGACCAAATAGAAGATGATATATCAGAAATGCCAAAAGCAGAAAGGCAATTGATGTCAATATTTTTTTTATCGATCTCATTGTTTTTTGATTGCCGGAAACCTATTGAAGCGATTGGTGGAGTAGACTCTTGTCCGTCTTTGAAAGCGGTACGAATATAAAGTGAAAGGGGAACTCATACAATCTCACCCAATAAACTGAAACGCCACAATAGCATCAATGCTATCCGTACCGATAATAGCCGGTGTCCATGAGAGCGACTCGAAATAGGTTCGCATTTTAGCGTCACAATCACAATCGAGTGAACCTTCCAGATAATCCAGTATCCTGGCGTTACCTGCTTTGTCGATCTGCACCAAGTACCTCCCGAGTAAGGTTACCGCTTGCCGGCACCTGATCGTATCCGAGTGATAGATCGCTAAACTATCGGTGACTAGAGGTACCGGCATTTGATCTACTTTAACGGTTTGTTCTTTTTCGGGATCAATGGCCAGGTAGCGATATTGCAATTCCAGCAACTTTAAACGCTGAGATACATTCCCACCAAAATATTCTTCGATCAAGGCCCAGGCCCTTTTATTGTAACAGGTATCGTAATTATAAATAAGACAGCCGGTGTTTTCAATATGTACACCCAATACTTTGAAATAAGTCTCATATTCCGATGAGCTTTTTCCGGTTATTCCGTTAAACTGGATCAAGGCCGGGCTGCCGTCGCGAAAATCCTGTTCAGCTGCATTTTGAGCCTCTTCACAGCTTTTGAAATTAAAGGAAAGATCAGGCCGCTGTTGGTTGAACCTTCTACCGGCGATGATCTCATCTATCTGAGAGATGTAGGTCTTACCCCGGTAGATCATCGGATGGTAAGGGAAGAGATCGTGCAAGAAGACCGGATAAACTGTAGTATCATCGACAATTGCTTCTTCACATGGCAACAAGGGATTATCATTACAGGCTATTAACAATAGCAGGTAAACACTCCACAGCGGGCATAGTAACCAATTCCTCATGATCATAGATATTTCTTATCATTACAGATGAGATAAGCGTTCAAACTGGTGGAAACGGGCATATTGAGCAAAAGCCCGCAAATCTTGGCTCAGACCGGTCTTTTTCTTACAAGATGTATCGAATGTATGATTTGCAAGTGTGCTGTTCATCATTAAATCTTCTGCGTCAGTAGAAAAAACGCCCAACTTTTTTGACTATCCGTCAAATTGAAAGTAACCAACTGATAAACACATGCTAAAACTCTTCAGAAAAATACGAAGGCAATTGCTGGATGGAGGTCAATTGCGGAAATATGCCATTTATGCTGCTGGTGAGATCTTACTGGTGGTAGTAGGTATACTGCTGGCCTTGCAGGTGAATAACTGGAATGAGAATAAGAAGCAAACTCGAAGTGAAGCGGTCTACTTAAACCGCCTTTCGGAAGATATTTCCGATATGATGGTTTTTTACCAAAGGGAAAAAGAAATCGTAGCATCGATCAACGGCGCACATCAGGCATTGGATTACCTTGAAAGCTGCGGTGAAAAAGAAGGACTGGAGACGGCCTTTCGGCAAACCTTGCTGACCCATCAGGTATTAGGGAATTTCCTGCAAAATAGGAGCACCTACGATGAAATGGTTTCCAGTGGAGCTTTCGCCCGCCTGAAAAATACGGAACTGAAAGATGTCATTTCAAAAATGTTCAACTGGGTGGAAGGTGGTAATCTTAATGTCTCTTATTTTAGGGAAGAATTAGGCAGAGCAAGTGCAATCATCAATGAACGAGTATCTTTTTCCTATGATCCGGAAAATAAGTTGATCGTTGATTATCAAATACCTGAAATATGCGGTGATAAACAGTTCAGAAACGCACTGGTCGAGGTGATTGACTCCCGGCAAGACGTTTTTTTTATCTTTAAGAACATTCATCGATCACTGCAACAGGCCCTTGCTTTGCTAGAGAAGGAGCAGGATGGATAAAGGAACAGGTCGGTAGATCACACCTCCGTCTTCCACTCACTCCGCTTCTTGAAATACTTCGGATGGACGATCAGTAAGCCGAAAGATTCGCCGTCCTCCTTTTCCCGTTTGGCGTGATGAGCACCATGTGCACGCAGAATAGCGCGGGAATATTTGCTGTCCAACTGGCGGAACCACTTGAAGCGCTGGTGAATGTATACATCGTGGATGAGAAAATAGATGAGTCCGTAGATAGATATACCGACACCGATGAAAAACACCCAGAAATGCGGCGTGACCGATCCGATGATATAACTGGCCATACTCGGAATGGCAAACACTAAAAAGAACAGGTCATTTTTTTCAAAAAAGCCGTCCTTCTCATGGTGTGGTTTGTGGTGGTCTTCGTGCCAGATCCACAGCGAGCCGTGCATGAGATATTTGTGCGCGATCCAGGCCACGAATTCCATGAAAAGTACCGTGATGAGTGTAATGCCGATATATAGTAAGGTAGTCATAAGTCGTTAGTCCTTTTGTCTTTATTCTCAAAACTACGACTCTAACAATCACTATTCTACTTTGTTGTCAATTAAAGGCAACTCCACAAAAAAAGTAGTTCCCTTTTCTTCTGCCGTCTCAAAATAGATGCGCCCGCCGGCGGCATTGACGATGCTTCTGGACATGGCCAGCCCAAGCCCCATGCCGGAGTTTTTGGTGGTAAAGTTGGGATAAAACACCTTTTCCCGCAGGGCTTCCGGTATGCCGGAACCGTTATCAGCCACACTAAGGATGGTCTTGTCAGAGGTGTATTGCAGGCGAATGGCGACCTGTCCTTCCTGTTGATCGGGAATAGCCTGCAGCGCATTCTTGACCAGATTATTGATCACCCGCATGAGCTGAGTGGGGTCGACGAAGACCTGCAACTGAGCCTCGGGCAGTTCCAGTTGGAGCGTCGTAGCACCGTGGTCGCCCTTGGCGTAGAGATTGAAAACTGATGCTACCAGTTTATTCAGATCGACCACTTCATTCTCGGCCTGGGGCATCTTGGCAAAATTGGAGAACTCTCCGGCAATCCGCGACAGGCCGTCGATCTGCTGGATGATACTTTGGGCGACTTCCGAGATCATGGCACTGGCGCGCTCCGGATCCTGTTGCTGCACCCGCAAAAGATGCTGTATATTCAGCTTCATGGGGGTGAGCGGGTTCTTGATCTCGTGCGCCACCTGTTTGGCCATTTCCCGCCAGGCACCTTCCCGTTCCGACTGGCGCAGTTTCTGCGTACTGTCTTCCAGCTTCTCGATCATCAGGTTGTATTCGGCGATCAATTGTCCGATCTCATCCGGGCTCTTCCACTCCAAAGGTTCATTGTGCCCCAACCGGAACTGGCTGAGTTTCTGCCCGATCTTGGAGATGGGTTGGGTGATGGACTCCGCTACGAAAAGTGCAATGGCACCGGCCAGCAAAAGCAGAAAAACATACACGTTCAGGAGTGCACTCAGGAAGGACTGCAGATCGTTGCGCAATTCGCGGTCGTTGGCAAAATAGGGCAACTCCAGATAGGCAATGATCTCGCTGTTGTCATCACGGATGGGCACATAGGCCGACTGGTACAACAGTTGGCCGATCCGCTGCCGGCTCCGGTAAGTATTGCGGGTGGGTGAACGAAGCACATGCAGAGCGATCGGATCCATAAGCGGTGCGGTCATCCCCTGTCTGAAAAGATAGCCGGCGGAAGTAAGTCGCAACTGTCCGTGCAGATCATAAACGTTGATATCCATATTGTGAATATCAGCGATGGGATCGATCAATGGCTCCAGAAACCGGAGCCCGTTGATATTCGCCTCCTGCGCGCCGATATTGCGCTGGAGGTCGGCCAGCACCGCCTTTGCTTTTTCGTTGAGTTGTTCACTGCCGGCGCGCAGGGCATTCCTTCGGAAAAAAGCAGCAGTGACAAAACCCACCAGGATGAAAGAGCCCAGGATGAGCAACAGGATGGCCCGCTGGATCCGATTGCGCAGCGAAGCTCTTTTTAGACTGGAAAATTCCAGTGTATCGGGCAGGGCCTGCAGGTAATAGTTGATCACCGAAAGCAGAATGACCATTAATACCAATAGGGAAAACAAGAAAGAGAAAAGCGATAAGGCCTGCAGTAGATCAATCTTCTGCCGGCTCAGCACTACTGTGAAATCTTTCTCACTGCGATACCACACGGTTCGCCGTTCTTCGGTATTGTTGGGGTAAAACACTCCGACCGGCAATTCTGAAAAAGGAATGCGCAGATCGGAAGGTGGGTTACCTTCCTGTTTTAAAGGCCGCAGACCGCCGTAAATGGCATAGTCATAAGCCGCAATCCGGGGTAAGCGTTTGTAGGGAATGTTCTCCAGAAGATCGCCGTATACTCTCTGCTCTTTCTGGGTACGATAGCGGATCGCCATCAGGAAATAAAGATCTTCCTGTGGGGGACTTAGATCGAATAGATAAGTGTATTCTTCGGAGTATGGATGTGGCCAGTAGCTGAGTTTTTCCACCGAAGTGGGCATGGCCTGCCGACGGGCGTCGAGCAATCGCATGCTCTCCACCGGGCGTTGACCCTGGATCAGCGGGGTTGTGCCAGCGGAATCGAGCGCAAACAATTCAAATTCATAATGCTGGAACAGATACGGATCGGAGGAAAAATAAGTTTGCAATAAAGGATACAATGCTCGCAGAGGAAGTGGAAAGGAGTCTTTTTCCTCCAATATTTTCCAGATGGTCGTATCGCCTTCCAGCCGGTCACGGAGTCGGCCCACTGCTTCTTCAAGTACCTGATCTCTGGGCTCAGCCAGTGCCTTTATGTACTCCTTTTGGGTTTCCCGATCTGCTTTTTGCCGAATACTGTAAATAACCATGCTCACCGATACCGCAAAGAACAACAGCCAGAGAACGGCGAAAGTAAGACTGATACTTGGCCGATCCAACGTATAATCCAGCCCGATCACATAAACGACGGCCATGGCGAGCGCAGTTAGTACGGGCAATTGCAAATTGAGTAGAAAAAGCACCGGAATAGCCAGTATAAGCGCGATAGCCGCTGCGACCAGACGGGCCGTCATAGGTGTGCCCAGTCTGGAGGTAGCCTGCAGCAAGCGATGATTGAACAGAAAAGTAGCGAGCAGGATGATCAGGCCGCTGATCAGTGCAGCGAGGGTTTGGATATCCAACCCGAAGATGTATTCAAAGTCAAAGATCAGGCCAGACCCTAATACCAGATTCTGAAACAAAAGAATGACCAGTAAAAGACTAATAATGCTCAGCCAGTAGGCTGCCGTAGTAAAAACGGCCGGCCAGGGAGCACGCAACTGTGGCTTGAGCGGTATCCGGAATTCCCGGTGAAAAAATACCATCAGCCACAGCAGGGCCAGGCTGGTGAAAAAAAACTCGCCCAGTGATTGCCGGAAAACTATAGTAGTGGACGTATCGTGGAAAAGGGAAAGCCTGGTAAAAAAGGCAGTGTCCTTTTGTAGATTATACCAGATATTAATCGTGGTAACCGCCGCTATGATCAGTCCTGCGCCCAGCCAGGGATGGTATTTCCGGGCCAGATAATTCGCCTGTTGGTTGATCCAGAGCGTAAAAAATAAAAACGCCAGCAGAATGCCGGCCAAACTGATCAGATACCACCTGACATCGAACATGTCCGGACCGCGGCTCAGATAGAACAGTACTTCTCCCTGGGGATCACTTACCTGAGCTTCTCCCTGTGTAGCATCGATGATCAGATTGTCAGGGAGCGATGTAAGGCCGGGAGCAAAACTTTGATCCAGTTGCGATCCGCCCAGTGTATAGGCATATTTAATGGGTATAGCACCAACTACAAGGACGGGGCCGGAAGATGTCTCCAGCTGTCTGCTTTTCAAAACGTAATACCCGGAATTCAACTGCACGGTCTCCGTCTGGCTGCCACTATATAAACGGCTGAGTACCGTTTTAGGGATAACCAATGTATTATCCGTCCAGAATACAGCTTCTACACGGTCGTATAATATCCATACGACAGAAGCATCTGCCCATTCCCGGAGGAAATTGGTCTCAGCTTCAGTGGGTAATGGATAGGTACGTTGGCCGGCCTGGTAGATGCGTTGCCAAAATAAGCTATCGGACAGGGTAGGAGTCACTTTTTGCTCCTGCTCCTGATAGTACCGATTGAGCTGATGGGCGTACCGGTCCAACAGTTGTGGGCTATGGGAACGCTGATTGGCCAGCCAGCCGATTACAGCCAGCAAGCCACTGAGAAGGAGCCATCGGTATATTTTTCCGGCGTTTTTCAAGTGTTAATTGTTCAGAAAAAATGGCACAATATCCATGCCAAGTATACGAAAATAATGGGAAGGGGTTGCCGGGTGGAGAATGATAGATGGATAAGTACCATGTTAGTTTGTTGGGAGAAAGTATTATTTTACGATCTCTTCAACATTAAACGTTTTGAATATGGAACTGTCAGTCTGGTTATCCTTCGTCGGAACAGTTTTGATCCTGGCCCTTACTCCAGGGCCAAGTGTATTATTGGCCACAGCCAATAGTATGAAATACGGGGCAAATAAGACGGGAGGGACTATTTTAGGAGATCTATCGGCCAATCTGTGTCAGATCATGCTGGCGTCAGCAGGATTAGCCTCCATCGTTACTGCTTCCGGTGAACTATTCCAGGTGATCAAATGGTGTGGCGTGGCTTATCTGGTTTGGATGGGGATCACGAAGATCCGGGCGAAATCCGAAATTCATTTCTCCCGGGAGCAGGCAAATGAGCGCAGTTTTTCGAAACTATATGTGGAAGGTTTTCTGATGTCGGCCGCCAATCCCAAGGCCATTATTTTCTTTGCAGCGCTCTTCCCTCTGTTTATCGACCCAGCTATGACTTTCCTGCCTCAGGTCATAATTCTTGCGATTACCTTCCTGGTGATCGATGGTCTCGCTCTATCTATATACGCCCATTTTGCCGGCCGGCTGAAAGTCTATCTGGAAGATCAGGAAAAAGTACATTTTCAAAATAAGATCGTGGGTTCGTTATTGATCTTCAGCGGACTGATGCTGGCTTTGGTCAGGAAGACGGAATGAAGCACTGAAAGCCCCCGACAGGCAGTTACCTGCCGGGGTATAATAGAGCCTAATGAAGTAATCGAACAGGTCGCAGTGCTGTATAGCCAACTGCTAAAATCGATAACTCAAAGTCAATCGATAATTGCGCAAAGCTTCTGCCTGCCAGTAATAAAAATCACTCCAGGAATAATAAGCACCGGAGATCAATTCCACATCGAACAGATTATTGGCGTTAACGGCGATACCCATTTTGCCTAACTGATAGGAAACGGCTGCATCAAAGCGGGTATAATCCGGCATTGTCGGATCAACACTGCGGTCGTAGGCACCATACCAGGCTGAACGCCCTCTGGCGTGGCGCACGCCAAATGACAAACCAAGGCCTTCCAGCTTACCATAGGGGAATTTATACTGCAACCAGGCATTGGCAATGTGCTTATCGGTTCCGGGTACCTGCGTACCTTCATAACTGCCGTCCGTATCTTCAGTTACCTGAGCATCGGTATAGGCATAGTTCATGGTTACATTCAGACCGTGCAGTAATTGTCCGCGTACGTCGAATTCGATGCCCTGGGTCCGGGTTTGTCCCAGCTGGATGGAGAAGAATTGATGCTCGGGGTCGGCAGTTAATACATTATTCTTGGTAATGCGGTAAGCGGCAAGCGAAGCCGTCCACATACCGTTCAGCCATTCCTGTTTCAGCCCGACCTCCTTATTGTCGCCAATGACCGGATCAAATAGTGTACCGTCGAAAGTGGCACCGGCCTGAGGGATAAAGGCTTCATCATACACCGCATAGATGCTGGTCTGGTCATTGATGGAATAGCTGAGGCCTACCCGGGGAGTGAATTTGTTGGCGTCTACCGATCCGCTGTACGGATCGTTATCACCGGTGGTTGTATACCTCCCGGCCAGGGTAAGGCGTAATCTTTCATCGTGCAGCCGTATTTCGTCCTGGATATAAAAGGCGGTATACTGATTATGGTATCGCAGACCTCGTTCGCGGATATTCAGACTGCGATCATACGTGGGGAAAGCAGTGGCCGCTACCAATCCGTACTCCGGATGGTAAACATCAAAACCATCACTGCCGACGATAGCCCCACCCTGATTCCAGTCGTGATAATAATCCTTGTCGCCCATATCCAGTCCGGCAAGAATACGGTGCCTGACTGAGCCCTTGCCCAGATCACCATTTACAAAAAACTGGCCGACTTTTGTGATGCCCAATATATCCCAGTTGGAAGCTGCCCGGAAGAGCGTATCGCCGTTAAAACCGCTCGGCCACAGACTCTGCCCCAACTGATCGTAATGCAGATAAGCCACCTGACTGGTAAATTTCCAGTTGTCATTCAGACTATGGGCGAAGGTTAGTAACAGGGATTGATCCTTAATAATGGTCGGGCTCATATTGGGTTCGAGGGTGGTGAAATCGACCGGCAGGTCACCCAGGGCATTGGGGGAATAAATGTAGTTGGAACCAATGGGAGACATTTGAACGTGCTGGTAAGTGTATTCTGCGGTCAGGGAGGTTTTGGGGTTGATCTGGAATTTGACCACCGGAGCTACCGACACCCGGTTGTTGTATTCGAAGGCGCGTTGGGTGCCTTTTTGCTGGCCCATCAGGTTGAGCCGGTATAATACCTTACCGTCTTTACTGAGCCTGCCGTCGAAATCCAGTGTGCTGCGATAGGTGCCGAAGCTACCTACGGTCATGGTCATTTCCGCTTTGGTAAAACCCGTCGGTTTTTTGGTCACCACATTATAGAAACCGCTGGGCTCACCACTGGCCAGCATAAAACCGGCCGGGCCTTTGACAAATTCGATCCGCTCCACCATGCTCATGTCTTCTTTGAGTGGGCCCCAGGTTTCCGTTACGTTCATGCCGTTCCGGAAAGAGGCGATCCGGGAACCGCGCATGACGATGCGGGCGTAGTTCTCCCAGTGCTCCGAGCGGGTAGCGCCACTTACGTTGCGGATAACGCCTTCCGACATATCGAAGATCTGCTGGTCTTTTAGCACTTGTGCACTGACTACCTGGATATTCTGCGGTGTTTCGATCAGCGGTGTTTTCAGGCGTAGGGAGATGGAGGGATAATCGGTGACGTACAGGCTGGGGTTGGCGGTTACTACGATCTCTTTCAATTCCTGCCCTTCCACTTCCAGTTGGAGTGACACCTCTGTGGAACTGCCGGCGGTTACGGTTACTTCCTTTGCTATTGTTTTAAGGCCGATACTGCTGGCCATCAGGGTATAACGACCTGCTTCGATCCCGGTGAGTTCAAACTTCCCGTCTTCATCGGTGGCGGTTCCCTTGGTGGTGCCTTTTAGGAAAATGTTGACGTATGCAGCTGCTTCTCCGTCGCTGGTCCTGACGGTGCCGCTGATATGGCCGGTTTGGGCCAGGGCTGTGTTGCCCAGGAATAGTAACAGTAAGAAAAGTGAGTATTGTGATTTCATTTTATATTTATTTAGCCTAATTAAATTTTATGAGCGAAAGATTATAATTTCAGATATGAGTCATAGCTCCAGGTCATTACTCCCTTGCTAATTCTGCCGGAACGCCATTACTTACTCGTGCCCTGCCTTTCCGCGAGCTTTTATTCTTCCTGCGCCGACCCCACCAAACCATAGTACCCGTCACCGGCAGACTGGCGGCAGTAAGCGACAATAAAAAGGCCAGTATCTTGCCGGGAAAACCCAGGATGGCTCCGACATGGATATCGTAATTCATACGCAGGAGTTTATCGGCACCATCGGCATTGTGCAGGCGCCCATAGATGTGATCCACCGGGATCTCTTCCAGGGTGTATTGATCGAAGTAGCGATAATCGAGGGTCCAGTACACATCATCACGGCTATTGGCGTTAGCCGCAATGACCGAAGTATCCGATTCGATGGTATGTACTTCGATGGAAACGGCATCGGGATGCTCCGACTGCATTTTTTCCCAAATGAGATCGATTACCGGACGATCAGTACGTTCTCCGTTTTTGGCCACAGAGACCGGATCGACATATACGGTTGATTTTTTTCCGCCGGTCATAGCGTAAAATGAGGTCCTGAACCATTGTATCCCGAAGATCATTCCGGTGAGCGCAACGACCAGCAATAGCCATAGGCTGTAAAATCCGAGGATGTTGTGCAGGTCGTAATTCTTTCTTTTCCAGCGGGTGGAGGATTTCCAGCGAAACCAGAAGCGTTGCCTGGCGGCTGCCTTGTTTCTGGGGAACCAAAGTACCAGTCCGGTGAGTAGCATAATCACAAAAAGAAGGGTGGAATAGGCGACAAGCGGCTGACCGATGACCGGTGGTAACCACAGATAATAATGCCCGATCAGTACCCACTGAAAGAAGGTCTTATACATATTCTGTACGTGAACGATCTCGGCGGTATACGGATCGTGATAACTGATGAAATAGTGTTCCTCTGGTTCCAGGCCGTAAAAAATGGCTTCCACATTTTTGCCGGTACCCGGATAATTGATGGCGTGTAGGTGATATTCGGGGAGTCTGCCCCGGGCCTTTGCCTCAAAAACAGATGGCGGGAGTACGGGCAGATCCTTTACTTCCGTAAAGCGATAATCCTGATAAAGATCCTGTATTTCCTTTTGGAAGGCATAGAGACAGCCGGTGATACTGACAATGAATACTACCAGGCCCGTCCCCAGGCCCAACCAGAGATGGACTTGGTGCAGGATCTTTTTTATGCGTTGCGCCGATTGGGTCATACTTTTGAAATGGATTCTATTCTTATTTGGATTAAATCTTAATAGTGGCAAAAATAGATAAGACCCTCAATTTTTATAATCCATCATGGCGGGAAAGCGCCGGTTGATGGTCAAAAACGAAATTTTGACAATTATTTTATAACTCATTGATATTTATTGTGATATACTTAAGCTTAGGCTTGAGAGGAAGTGCAATGTTTTGGGGTCAGCGCTTACCTAATAGTGATTACAGAGTGATCTACCAATAATGGGTAGGTGTGTTCAATGCATTGAAGACAGCATTTGAATTATTCTTGCTCAGAATATGAGATTTTGGCCTTTACCGCTTGTCGGATCACCAAACAATGTGCAATTACCTATGTCTTACAGGGTCCTTTTACTTCATATGGCTTCCAGCCTGTTACTCTTTTTTACCATCGCCTGTTCTCCGGCATCTTCAGAGTTTTACGTCTCTCCGGATGGTGACGACAATAATAATGGCAGTCAGGAAAAGCCCTTTGCCACACTTGTACGGGCCAGACAGGCTGCTTTACAGTCGCTTGCCGACCAGTCGGGTAGTGCTACGATCTGGCTACAGCCGGGGCGACATGTCGTCACGGAGTCGATCGTCTTTAAAGCGGAAGACTTTCCTGATACCACCAGCCGTCTGTACGTGAAGGGAATAGGGGAAGCCATCCTTTCCGGAGGACAATTACTTTCCAACTGGCAGCGTACGGATGACGGACTTTGGATGACTCAGCTTCCATCCGGGGCCGATTCGATAACCTATGTTCGTGAACTATTTGTAAATGGACGTCGGGCCATTCGCTCGCGTTTTCCCAACGAAGGATATATCCGCATTGCACGGGCGGGAGAAGATAAACGGACGCACTTCTTTTTCGGGGAAGGTGATTTCCCGCTGCCTCAACGGGCGAAGGATACGGAACTGGTCCTGATGCACGACTGGTCGTCCAGCCGGATACCCGTGCAATCCATAGATACCGTTGCCCAGATACTAACACCGGTTGACTGGATTGGAGCGAGGGTATTGGATTTCTTTACGTTGGACCATTGGGAAGAGCATCCACGTTATTTCCTGGAAAATGACCTCCGCTTCATCGATCAGGATTACGAATGGTATTTTGATCCGGAAGCCCGGCGGATCTATCTAAAGCTCCCCGCTGCGCAGGACATCAATGAGTTGGAGATCATCGTTCCGGTAGCGGAAGGACTGCTGGAATTAGAAGGGACGGAAGAACAGCCGATCCGCAACGTTCAGATCGAAAATGTCATTTTTCGCCACAGTGCCTGGAACATACCGGATGCGGGATGTGCCGGTATTCAGGCCACCTATTTTGATCCGCGTCCTAATTCGGGAACGGGTTGGTCGGTGGTTCCGGCAGCCGTTACAACTACCTATGCTGATCAGTGTATTTTTACCCATTGCCGCTTCGAAAATCTGGGCGGATCGGGTTTATGGATAGGCCGGGGTTCGACTAATAATCAGGTGAGCGATTCGCAATTCGGCGATATTTCCGGCAACGGGCTTTTGATCGGGGAGGGGCAGGATCGGAAAGTGGGAGATAACCCCTGGTGGGAAAAAGCGCCGGAGCAGGCAGCTCGCAACAACCGGATTGTGGGATGTACGGTTACGGATTGCGGCGTTCAGTATTTCGGTGCAGTCGGGATCTGGTGTGGGCTTTCGGCGGAGACAACCATTGTTGATAATGAAGTCCATCACCTGCCATATACAGGAATTTCGATCGGCTGGATGTGGAGTCCGGCACCCACCCCGGCCCGGGAAAACCGGGTAATCAACAATCACATTCATCACATCATGCAAAAACTAAGCGATGGTGGTGGCATTTACATGTTGGGCCTACAGCCGGGAAGCGAACTGAGGGGCAATCACATTCACGATGTAACCGTCAATGTCGGCCGGGCGGAAAGCAACGGCATGTTCCTGGATGAAGGCACAACGGATGTGATCGTTTCTGACAATATCATTTACAACATTGCCAAATCTCCGATCCGTTTTCACCGGGCTACTACCAATTTGGTGCAGGACAATTTCCTTTTTTGTACCGAAGGAGTACCCCCTTTCACCTACAATGCTACTGATGATACGCTTATTGAAAAGATCGATAATCGGGTTTATCAGGTCTCGGATAATGATTATGAGGCCGCTTTACAGCAGGCAATAACGGGCTGGCAGGAGAAACATCAGCAGCAGGAATGAATTTATTGCCCCTTGCCAGTTTGTTGATTTTTAAAGGCTTACGGTTTGCAAGTGTAAAACCCCAGCAATTTCTAGTGTAAAGTATACACGTAAAAAGTTCTTTGAAAATCAGTAGACAAGCCGCATCTTTATTAGATGCGAAAACGATATGACCAAATCCGATCAGAAGTAAATCTGGATCAATTAATCGACCTGGTACGCGGCAAACTACTGGAGTTGCCCGACCCAAGAAGCCGAAGTGTGGATTATACCTTCCATGACCTGGTAATGAGCGCCTTTGCGGTTTACCATTTTAAGTATCCTTCCTTAAATCGATTGGAAGAACAAACCACAGCGGAGCGTGAAAATCTTCATCAGTTGTTCAAGATTGGTAAGCTATGCAGTGACGCACATCTTCGCTCTTGTGTGGACCAAGTCGATCCATCCGATTTACGCGAACTCTACCCGAGCTGCTTTCAACTGCTCAAACGTAGCGGGGTACTACGGGAGTATGCTTTGGCGGACAAACAACTGATCTGCTCGGTTGACGGAGTGGAGCATTTTAGTTCCCAAAAAGTACACTGTCCCCATTGTCAGGAGCGACACCATCGTAATGGTCAGATTACCTATAGCCATTCGATGCTCTGTGCGGCGCTAGTCCACCCGGACCAACGAGAAGTTTTCATCATGGGCTCAGAACCGATAAAAAAGCAGGACGGCAGCCAAAAAAACGACTGCGAACGCAATGCCGCCCATCGATTACTGGACTGGATGTCAGATCATTACAAAGACTACAATCTACTCTTTGTTGAAGATGCCCTGTATGCCAACGGTCCTCATCTCAGACGTATCCGGGAACTGAACTGGAACTTTATCGTCAATATCAAGCCCGGTAGTCATGAATTATTGTTCAAGTTGTTCGACACGCGAAAAGCCCAAGGATCGGTGCGTTTTTGTCAATGGATGGATAAACAGGGAACCACTCACCGGTTTTGGTACGACAATGATCTACCCCTGAATGAAGCCTGCGCTGATGTACGGGTCAATGTCTTGATGTACGAAGAGGAACTTAAAAACGGTTCAATCCAACGCTTTTCCTGGGCCACTTCCATACCGCTGTCCCGACGTAATGTGGAACAGATTATGCGTCAGGGCCGCAGCCGCTGGAAGATTGAAAATGAAACTTTCAATACCCTCAAGAACCAGGGCTACAACTTTGAACATAACTTTGGGCATGGCTCCAATCACCTGGCTACTTTCATGGCCTATATGATGCTCTTGGCATTCCTGGTCGATCAGATCTTCCAAAGATGTAATCAGCTCTTCAATCGTATCTGGAAAGCGGCCAAGACCAAAGTTAAAATGTGGGAGATCACGAGATCTCTGTTCATGGTCCGGGTTGTCTACTCTTTCAAAGAATTTTATATTATCCTAGCTCAGCAGTTTTCTGTCCAGCTAGAATAACGTGTGCAGTTTACACTAGAAATTGCTGGTAAAACCCACTCGCTATAATTCAATTAAGTCCCGCTCCGGACAAAGAACAATAATCACTATCGGTGTTATATAGGAGAAAAACTCCCATAACAATATGAAAACAACTCGAACTCTTCTTGCTTTTATTCTGATGAGCAGTGCGCTTTGGCTACAGGCACAAGATGAGGTCTATTGTAAAGACCTGGACGCCCTCATTGAAATGGAGCAACAACATTTTTCCAACCGGCTGAATGCCCGTTCTAATCCGGCCACGCATGATTATGATCTGAAATACCATCGCCTGGAGTGGTCGGTTGATCCCACCCAGCGGTATATCACCGGAACAGTCACTTCCTATTTTGTGCCGGAAGAAGCCGGTTTTCAGCAATTGCACTTTGATCTTTCATCCGCACTGACGGTAACGGCGGTGAAGAGAAATGGCAATGCATTGACTTTTTCCCAATCCGAAGATGATCTGTTGACCATTAATCTGCCGCAAACCCTGCCGGTCGACCAACTGGATAGTGTATCGATCACCTACAAAGGAACCCCTATCGAGGACGGATTCGGCTCTTTTGTACAAGGATTCCACAATAACGTCCCCATTATCTGGACCCTTTCCGAACCGTACGGCGCTAAAAATTGGTGGCCCTGCAAGCAAGATCTGAATGATAAGATCGATAGCATTGATGTGATCGTTACCACGCCTTCTGCCTATCGGGTGGCGAGCAATGGCCTGCTGGTGAGTGAAACCAGCATAGGGCTCAAAAAGCGCTACCACTGGAAGCACCGTTATCCCATACCGGCCTATCTGATCGCTATCGGGGTGACCAACTATGCAGTTTATTCGGATTTCGTGCCCAATCCGGGAGGTAAGTCCATTGAGGTACTGAATTATGTGTATCCGGAAGTATTGGATCAGGCCAAGGTGGCTACCCGGTCTACGGTCAATATTATGCAATTGTACAATGAACTTTTCGGTCTCTATCCTTTCGCAGAGGAAAAGTACGGGCACGCTATGTTCGGCTTCGGTGGCGGTATGGAACACCAGACGATGAGCTTTATGGGCGGATTTTCTCACTTACTGCAGGCGCACGAATTGGCCCATCAGTGGTTCGGTGATAAGATCACCTGTGGGAGTTGGTCGGATATCTGGCTCAATGAAGGTTTTGCCACCTATCTGGAAGGAATGACCTACCAGTATGGCTTGGGCAGCAATACCTGGCTGAATTGGAAAAATCAGCGCATCAGCAGTATTACCAGTGCCCCGGACGGATCGGTCTTCGTGAAAGATACCTCTAGCATTAACCGGATCTTTAGCGGGCGCCTGAGCTATGACAAGGGTGCCATGCTGATCAATATGTTGCGTTGGAAACTGGGCGATGAGGCCTTTTTCGCGGGTGTTCGCAATTATCTGGAGGACCCCAAACTGGCCTATGGCTATGCACATACGGCTGATCTGAAACGACATCTGGAAGCCGCAAGTAGTCAGGATCTAACCGAATTTTTCAACGACTGGCTATATGGACAGGGTTATCCCTCTTATCACCTGAACTGGGATGTAGTGGATGACCGGCTGATCGTGGAAGTGTCGCAGACGACTTCCCACACTTCGGTCGATTTTTATGAAATGCCGATTCCTATTTACGTGATGGGAAAAGGGCAGGATACCTTATTGCGAGTGGAGCATACGCGGCAAGATCAGCGCTTTGAGTTCAGACTGGGATTCGAAGTGGAAGGCGTCGTATTTGACCCCAATCTGGAAATCATTTCCACAGGCAATTCGGTGCAACAGCGACCGGTTGGAGTGGCGGATCGCAATCCGGCTCCGGTGAAGATCAGTGCCTTTCCTAATCCGGCCGGTGAGCGGGTGCAGTTGCGTGTATCCGATCCGGAGGTGATCATTCGAAGTATCGTCTGTTTTGATGGAACGGGTCGGCGCCTGCGGAAACTGAATGCCACCGATCAGACCTTGTACGTGGGTGATCTTCCGCCGGGCTATTATGTGTTGTGGCTGAATACGAATAAGGGGATGGGGCGTGCGGTGTTGGTGAAGGAATAGAGCGTAGTTCGGAAACTACGCTCAATACGGAAAATCCGGTAGGTTTTTCAAAGCTGCATGCTATGCAATTTTTTATAGACACTTAACAAGAAGAAGCAGGCTTTCACTCCAAAATTTCCCGTATATTCCAGCAATACCGCCAATGAACGACAAATACGCCAAATCAAGATTAGGAAAATGAGTATAACCGCCTGGCAATTCGAACACTCGGTAGTATGTAATGCCAGCCGATCCTTTGCCTGGTCCTTTTGGACCGATGTATCCAATTGGGAACGCCTCGAAGGAGCGACCGTGGAATGGATTAAAATCGATGGTCCATTTGCTGCGGGCACACTGGGTGCAACTAAATCACCCGGGCAGGACCCGCAATACTGGAAAATAACCCAACTTGATCTGGAACGCTCCGCTACTATTGAGGTGACCTTGGATGGTGCAGTATTCAAAAATAGGATGGTTCTGGAGTCTATTACTCAGGAGCAGACGAGGATCATTCAACGAATGAGTCTGGCCGGCGAAAAAGCTGCAGGTTTTGCGGAGGGCATGCGTATGTTTGAAACCAGCGCTCCCCAGGGGCTCGGTAAACTGGCAAAAGCTATTGAGTCGGCTTACGAGGACCTATGATCTGTTGGGCAACCAATTAATTTATGATCAGTTGTCGGTTGAGCAATAGCCGGAAACCGACAACTGGTCCTCTTTTCCCGAAGACTTACTTTTGCCTCATCGCAGTCATTGGAAAATCATAACCTGCGGCGCTGATCTTGCCTGTAAAAGCATCGCCTTCAAAGGTGCCTTTCATGGCGATGGAGTATCCTTGTGCTTCGAAGGTAGCGTTCTTAAGTTCTTTGTTTTCAATCACCAGGTTCTTCAGCTGAATGTTTCCCTGATCACTTTGTATCGTTCCCATGTATTTGCCTCCTTCATTTTTTATCGATAAGGTACCTTTCGTATCCCCATCAGGTAGATCTCTTATGATGTAATCCCATTCCCCCACTGCAGGGTGGGTCATAGCCGTGTCGGTTTCTTTCATTTCTGCCGGTTTTTCCATAGCTGCCGGTTCAGCGGATGCAGTTTTTTTTGAAGTGGCACATCCAAAGCTCATGCTCAGTGCGATCACTACGATTAGAAATCTTTGCATAGGTATCATTTATTTGAAGTTGAAGGAATCCACAGGATATTTAGCTGATAAGTGACGGGGCAAAAATAAATGAACCAATTTTAGGTTTTTAATATTTCGCTAAGCCATTAACTAGCAGGAAATGGCGTGCGAAATTTTCAAAACCTCCAGGAAAATTGGTTCATTTATTTCCGTCTAACTACTAAGGTAGAAGCGGATTGTTGCCAATTTACGTAATTTTGTCGATTCCACCACCGGCCACTCTATCGCGGTTCCGATGCAAATCGGGAATGAGGAAAGTCCGGACAACGTAGAGCACCACACCACCTAACGGGTGGGCTGCACCTCAGCAATGAGGTGTGGACAGATAGTGTCACAGAAAGCTATACCGCTCGCCTTCGTCCTTTGGGGCTACGGCGAGTAAGGGTGAAAACGTGCGGTAAGAGCGCACGCCCGGGCGGGGCAACCCGTCGGGGGGATAAACCTTGTGGGTTGAAATGCCACGTACATCCCGGGGCCTGCGGGCCGCTGAGTTGCTCGCTCAGTTTTCCCTTCGGGGATGCCGGGAGGGGTAGGCAGATAGAGCCGTCCTGTGAAGGCCGGCCTGGATAAATGATAGAGGCTCCGCTTCGGCGGAGAACAGAATCCGGCTTATCGGCCGGGGGTGGATTTTTTGACACTCGTGCTGCTCAACTACTCATAACGCAATGAGTCCACCGGATTAGCAGAAGCGGTCTGGTAGATCTGCCCGATTAGAGTGACCACTGCAATCAATAGAGCGATCAAGCCACTTAGCAAGTAGATCATGCCGTTTTCCGGTGCTCGGACGGCAAAGTTTTCCAAGTATCGATGTATCCCCCACCAGGCAATGGGGCAAGCCATCAAAAAGGCCAGTCCGATGATCTTTAAGAAGCGGCGCAGCAATAAGGACATGATTTGAAAGGTTGATGCTCCGTTTACCTTGCGCACACCGATCTCTTTTACCCGTTGTTGTACATCGAAAAGGGAAATGCTGAACAGGCCGAAAGCGGAGATGATCATGCCGACGATAGTGAATATGGTATAAATGGAGACAATGCGTTGATCTTCGCGATACAGCGCTTTTACCTCCTCGTCGAAGTAAGTATAGTCGAATTCTTTCCCGGAATTATACTTTTCAAAAAGACCACTGAGAAAGCTAAGCGCTTCCTGGTCTTTGCCTTCCGCAATGCGCATCATATAGCTGCTTTCGTCCCGATCGTCGAAGTAGAACATAACTAATGGAGCGATGGGATGAGACAGGTGCTGATAATGAAAGTCCTTGACCACTCCAATAACACTAAAAGGAGATGCTTCTGCTCCCCAATAGGAGTTGGCCAGACTGGCTCCTTCCAGATCCCTAAATCCGAAAAAGCGCATGGCGCTCTCGTTAATGACCACTTTGTTCTCCCGGCTTTTATCTTGCAGTGGGTCAAAAAAATGACCTTGTACGACTTCCAATCCGTATAGATCTTTAAAATTTGGCGTTACGGGAAACCCACGGATGGTGTGATATGCCCCACCTTCCATATTTTTCCAGGGCGCCTCCCAGGTATTCAGTGGGGTGTTTCCGAAACTCAGATCCGTTAGATGCGGATTGGCCTCAATGGCATCGACAATATGGGTGATAGCACTTTTTTGTTTGGCTTTTGCGTCGTCAAGTTGTTGTTGGAATTCCTTTAGGATTCCTTCATTGGCCTCTTCCGGGCGTGGCACCAGATCAGAGGGGCGCTGAAAATTGAAATCGACCTTGATAATGTGTTCACTCTCAATACCCAGGTCTCTGTTCAACATAAAGTTGAGCTGCCGGTGGAAGGAAAGGGAGGCGATCAACAATGCTACGGAAATCCCAAACTGAATGCCGATCACCCATTTGCGGAAGGTGGAATTTTTAAACCCGCTTAGTCTACCTCGCAGCAAGGTTTCGGAAGAGATGAAAGATATTCGAAAGATGGGGTACAAGGATAGCAGTGCCGTCAGTCCAACAACCAGACCGAGCGCATAAATAAGATCTTGCGGAAATGACAAGGTGACCGGCTTTTCCGAAAATCGTTGCAGCCAGGGCGTCAGGTATAGGATCAGAATGCCGGAAAGCCAAACGGTCACCGTACTGCTGACCAAATTCTCCAATATGATCTCCAGCCCAATTTCAGGACGGGAAGCTCCCAATACCTTTTTTACCCCAAAATCTCGACTTCGGCGAAGCAGGGTAGCCAGAAAAATGTTGATGTAATTAAACAAACTTATCCCGAGGATTAGGATGGCGGCCAGAAGCAGAATGTATGCATTCCTTAAATTCCCCTTTTCTAATGTTTGGTCGGATAGAATGGAATCATTGAAATACAGATCTGAGAAGGGCACGAATTTTAGACGACTTTCGGGAAACTGTTCGTGATTTCTGCCGGAAAACTCCAGTTCCGTATTGATCGGTTCGATGCTCGCTCCGGGATGCAGGCGGATGCACTCCAAGCCACTCTTACTCCAGAATAGTTTGGAATGATAAGGAATGAGTACCTCAAAATCCAGACTACTATTCTCCCGCCATTCCTCCAGCAAGCCGGCCACGATAAACTGCTCTCCCTGAAATTGGATCTCCTTTCCGATGGGATCCTCATTGCCGAATAATTTTTGAGCTACTGCCGGCTTCAGCAACAGATTTTTGGGGTTTCTGAGGATGTCTTTCGGATCTCCAGATTTGAGGGGAAAGTCAAAGATCTGAAAAAAAGTACTGTCGGCAACCAGTACCCGCGCTTTGATGCCTTTTTCCCCATGCTCGATCTGATCATCTGGATATAGCGCCAAAAAGGCGTGGCTCACTACCTCAGGAAATTTGGTGTAATCCGTCTTAAAAAATCTAGTCGGGGACGTATATTCGGGCTGGCTCATCGGCGTAGCCCGAATAGTTGCAAAATAGATATCGTCGATCCCCTTGTGGAACCGGTTCGTATTCCATTCGAATTGGCTGTACTTAAAAAGGAACAGAGAACAACTCAGTCCAAGGGTCAGGCCGAGCATATTCAAGAAGGAATGGGGGTGGGCGGCGAAAATATTTCTGAAGGCTTGTATGAGGCGATACTTAAACATCTGATCTTTTTTTCATCATGAATGGTCGCTTATATTCTAATTATTCAAATGGCATGCCATCACTTCATAATAGCCATGAGAGAAGGAGGCAAAGAGAGGTGATCTTTTTGTGTTTCGTTTTTTAAGGCATTGAAAATAAATTGGTTGTATTTTTTTAGATGCAGGATAAACCTCCGGGTCATTTGTTTTTTGAACTTTGCCAGTAATAAACCAAGATAGTTGTTCGCGGGAATATCGTCAAAAAAATGGACAGTCGATTGCCCAAATATTCGACATTCGTTTTATAGTCTAATTATCTTCAAAGTCATGGCCGGAAAAGCACATCACCTTTTACTTATAGATGCCCACCTGGGCACTGGAACTTACCGGTAGGCAACATTTAGGACATTAGGATCAACTGAAAGCAGTGGATCTTCACCTTTTCCAATAAGGTAGAAGGTTCTGGCATTGGTTTTAGCCTTGCGCGGCATATCCTTCGGCTGCATGGAGGCAGCCTGAACGGGACAATCGGCCGGAGAGCGGGGCGGTGTTTAAGATGGTGGTTCCGCAAATGCCTGGCAATTGACCGATTGGTTTATCGAAGAAATTGCTCTACACGGTAATCACCTGCCAAGTGCCCGGCATCTGCTGCCTCAAAACTCTTTCTCCCCAAACTCAATTTTCGGTAGCTCCACCTTTTTACTCTGGCGATTCAGTTGATACATCACACCAAGCATCAGAATATCCACTTCGTATACGTAATTGGTAGTAGTGTAGAAATCATCCCGCACCGTAGTGATGCGTTGCTCATTGGACTGGAGCAGCCCCATATCCATATTCAGCCATTGCAGGCTGACGGCCAGTTTCTTGTCCAGAAAAGTTTTGCGTAAACTGAGGCTGGGGTTATAGAAACGCGAATCCCGGCCCTGGGCAGTGATCTGTTCGGATAAGTAGTTTAGGCCCACTTGCAGGTCCATGGTGCCGGATAGTTTAAAGTCCGTCGTGGCATTGATGGAATAGATGACATTGGCGGTACTGATCGCATCACCGAACAACTGTCCTTTGATCCGGTAATGATACACATTACCCCCCAAGAACAGCCGCCACCAGGAAGCCGGATAGAGCGTGGTACCCATTTCGAGCCCCAGTACGCGGGCCTGGCCGGCATTGGTATAGATACGGTTGAGAATGGTGTCGTTAAAAATGGTGTTCACCCGGTTGATCACATTGGCCACCTTGCGAAAGTAAGCGGTAGCGTATACGGAGTTATCCTCCCAGGATCTTACCAGGCCCACTTCCGCCAGATCGATGTATTCGGGCAAGAGGGTGGCATCTCCCTGCTCCAGTGTTTCGGAATGTTCTCTTTCCGGGAAGGGCGTCATTTTAAAGGTCGTGGTCCGTTCTATACGCCGGCTGTAACCGCCTTTCAAAGCAAGTCCGTTGCCCAGATCATATTGAAGATTAAGCGATGGGAACAGATTGAAACGATCCAGTTGGTAAAGCGTATCCGGCTTGGCAATGTCTACCTGGCGATTAAAATATTCCAGCCGCAGTCCACCGGCGTACTGCAACTTGCCTACACTGCCCGATAGCTGGCTGTAGACTGAATGGATCTGCCGCTTCAACTCGATCCGGTTGGTAAATAGTGAATTCTCCTCCCAGGTGCCGGTATCGAAATTGCGATCCAGATAGATGAAATCACCGGGATGGTTAAGGTAGCGGAACTGATAGCCACTTTCCCATTTGGCCACTCCCAACTTGCTGCTGAAATCCATCTGCAGGCGATACCCGTCCAGCGGATTATCATTATCGTTGTACTGCAATTGCAGGGTGTCCAGGGTATTGGGCCAGGCCAGGTTGAGGTTGTCGGTAGGGCCGCCCAATATGGTTCTTTCGTATAGGCCGGAAATCTTGAGGGTGGAAGATGGTCCGGTTTGTAAGCTGTAATCCAGTGCAGCGATCAGGAAGTCTC
The DNA here is from genome assembly GCA_020436695.1 of Lewinella sp. Classification (GTDB taxonomy): domain Bacteria; phylum Bacteroidota; class Bacteroidia; order Chitinophagales; family Saprospiraceae; genus Flavilitoribacter. The sequence continues at coordinate 30,210 of JAGQXH010000007.1, forward strand.
CCCGCCTTACCCGCAGGTTTTCATTGTAGTAGGTGAAGAGGCTGAGTGGTGCAGCGGTATCCAGTACACGCCCATTTGCCTTATATTGGTCCCAATAAGCTTCCGGACCCAGAAACTGAGCATTGGGAATGACCGTCTTCTGATTGCTGAAATAAAGAATGTCGGCAGTACGGTACTGCGTTCTTTTTCCCGCAAAAAAGCCGGCCCCGATCGTTTGGCGTTCGTCGGGAGCAAAACGGAAACTGGCCCGTCCGGAATAATTTTCCCGGTTGAAACTGCGCTCCCCGTCGGAGGGGAATTCGGTTAACACCTCATCGATATAAGTGTTGACGTAGCCCTCCCGGCGTCCGGCGAGATCATCCCGGCTGTAATCGAATCCGGCGGAAATATCCCATTTCCTCTTTATCACATTCAGGGTTACATCGCCACCGTAGCGGCGGGCGGCTTCGGCATTGTCATATGGCTCCAGACTGGGTAGCCCTATGCGGGCATTGGCAATGAGGAACAGACCGTCGGTAGCTCCCCGACGGGTCTTGATATTGATGATCCCGGCTCCACCGTCCGGATCGTATTTGGCCGAAGGAGCGGTAATGATCTCCACATCCTCGATGGCATTGGCTGCTATGCGGCCGAGGGCTGCGGCCGGATCGGTCTGCACCGGCTTGCCATTGATCATAACGATGAAGCCGGTAGTGCCGCGCACCGAAATTTCGCCTAAAGCATTGACCGAGATGGAAGGTAAATTGCGCAGTACGTCGGTAGCGGTACCACCCTGAGCGTTCCTAAACTGGCCGGCATCAAACACCTGCTTGTCCAGTTGGTGCAGGGAGGTGATCTCGCGGCCCTTCACTTCTACTTCCTGTAGGATACTGGCACTGACGCTCAGTGTAAGCACCCCCAGGTCGGTTTGCCGCTCCGGGACGAAAACTTCCGACTGATAAGGTTCGTAGCCCAAAAACTGAGCAATAATGTAAATGTTTTCTACAGGGATCTTTTCCAGAGAAAAATTACCGGCTTCATCACTGACGACGCCACTGTGCAGACTGGAATCTCTTTCGAGAAAAACGGTGATACTGGCATACTCAATGGCAACTCCGTCTACATCGACGATCCTACCTTTGATGTTAGCTGTCTGTTGGGCAGATAGTTGCCATGCGGAAAGTAACAATCCGCTTAAAAGGACGGTACGAATGGTGAACACACTTCTAGGTTTTAAGCCCTAAAAGTAGAAACGGGGTTTTCGTCCAGATAGGACAATTGGCCGTAAAAATGGTATTATTGGAAATATTGGGACCTGAACTGCAACGGCGTAATCTTTTCGTGTTTTTTAAAGAAGCGGATGAAGTAAGATGCATCGTTAAAATGCAGCATGGCCGCTATTTCATTGATCGTATTTTCAGTGTGCAGCAGGTATCTTTTCGCTTCCAGCAACAATTGATCGGTGATCAGAAGACCGGCACTTTTACCGGCTTCCTTCCGGCAAACTGTGTTCAACTTCTGACGGCTAGTATTGAGATAATAGGCAAAATCATTTACCGTTCGTAAGCCCGGGCATTGTTCATCCAGCGCGCGCCGGAACTGATGGAACAGGTCATTGGAGTACGGATTCTTAAGCTCAGTTTCCGAAAAGCGCATGATCTTGGAAAAAATAACCCTTAAATATCCCTGAATGACCTGCTCGGAAAATTCATTGGTCTGATTGAATTCCCGGTAAATATCATTGAAGATGAATTCAAAGGAATTATCCGGTGCCAGCGGGATACGTACAATGGTATCGAGATTTTTTATGAGCTGGTGTATCGATACTTCTTTCAGCTGATGAAAGAACTGTTCCCGGAAAAGAATGACAAACCCTTTCGGAATTGTGGTAAATTGCCAGCAATGCATCTGCCCCGGCTGCATGAAGTACAATTCCGGAGCTTCAATTTTAAACTGGTTCGTTTCTATCCAGTGGAATCCCTGACCCTCGGTAAGGAAAATAAGTTCGTGGTATCCTTCATGTTTGTGCGGCCTCGTTTTTTTGATCTTCTCCTTAAAACGGGAGATCTTGAACAACTGGCCTTCCTTCAGTTTGTTCTTAAATGGAATGGATGTTGTCTGCATAGCTATATATTCTGAGGGGCCGGGCGGATCTACTAAAAAGCAACTATGAACTTAAAGGTACGATGTCTTTTCGGGATACTCCTGCTTTCTTCTCCTATCGTTGGGGCGCAGACGATAGATCAGCAGGTACAACGGGCTTATTTTGATCTGTTGACCCGGCAGTGGCAATCCGAACAGGAAGTGAAAGACCGTCTGCAACAACTTTCTCCAGACTTATTCCCCGAATATCAGCAAATTATCGAATTACCGACTGATGAAGCACTTCTTCCGTGGACTTATTTTTTGGCCGGGATCGAAAGATCCGAAGGAGGAAAAGAACTGGCGGTACTATGCAAAGAGGCGCGCAAAGCTACTCTAATGCTCCGGCGTTTTCACCATGTTCGTCTGGCTGATCCATTCTCCCAGGCGGTGGTCGATACTTCACAGGCCGTAAGGAGGCTGCAATTCTTTGCTATCCAGGAAGGAGATAAGGTAGCAGAGATCGGATTTGGATACGGTTATATTCTGGGGTTACTTGCACTGGTCTATCAGGACGTGGAGGTCTACGCTAACGAACTCGACCAGTATCGGCTAAGAGCCATGCAAAAGGTTATGGCCGAAGAATTCACGCGAGACCGGAGTGCCAACTTTCATTTCCTTGCCGGGCATCCACGATCCACCAATCTGGAAGGCCGGGAACTGGATCTGATCATTATGGAAAACGTGTTTCACCATATTGGAGAACAGGCTGTGTTTCTGCAGTCCATGCTCAAAAGCCTGCACGAAGAGGGAACTGTGATTGTCATCGAAGAGTTCCTGGGTTCGGGCAGGGACGAAGGCAATTGTCCAGACCGTATGGACCGGGCCGTTTTGGAAAACCTTTTTTCAGAGGCCGGTTTCACCTTGTTGAAGGCGCAGGAATTGGATGGGCAATATCGTACTATGTTGCGATTTGCCAGGAAGGAGGAAGGGCATTTGCAGGAATAGATATTATTACATTGTCATGAAGAATTAGATGATATCCCTTCAGTTTCATTGCTTCATTGTTGCATTGAGTTGATAGCCATGAAGCAATGAAACCATGTAGCATCGAATAGCCCGTCAGGGAATCAGGTCGCTTCATCTTGCATCAATAGACTTTTAATGACAATCAAATTAATGCAAGCTGCTTAATTTCAGTTCTTTGTCTATATTATGCCCTTCAATCCGGATATTCTGTCACCGCCGGAAGAAAAACCTGTCTAACCATGAAGCTATCCACCTGTTTACTTGCCGGGCTGTTGTTTATCCTAATTTTAGGCTCCTGCAACAATCAAAATACCGTTATCGACGGAGGAACCGCCGAGGGGATCAGCCCGAAAATGGCCGGAGATCTATTCAATCAGCGTTGTGCTACCTGTCATGTAGATAACGGACAAAGCCTGGCCCCGCCGCCGGTTCATTTATCCAATATGTCTCCCCGGAGCATTTTTACCTCACTTGAATCCGGCAAGATGAAAAGCCAGGGAGATTCGTTGAGCCGGAATGAAAAGATCGCTCTGGCAGAATTGCTTACGCAAAGGAAGTACGAAGAAGGCAGTAAGAATTACAATTTCTGCGGGGAGGGGCAAATGGACGATCTGACGGTAAAGTATTTCGGATGGGGTGGTGATCTCAAGGGGAGCTCTTATATTGATGCAACTACCGCCGGTTTAGCGAAAGCCGAGGTGCCACAGCTGAAGTTGAAATGGGCATTCGGATTTGAAGGAGGAGGCAACACCCGTAACAAAGTAACGGTGATCGGTCACCACATCATCTTCGGTAGTGAATTTGGCGAAGTGTATTGTTTGGAAATGGAGGCCGGATGTGTCCGCTGGGTGGTTGAGGCTGATGCAGTGGTGAGAGGTGGTATTGCCATAAGTCAGGATATTGCCGGTAAGACGATTGCCTACTTTGCGGATTTCAGTGGCAATGTGTTTGCCGTAAATGCCCAAACCGGGGAACTGATCTGGCGTGCAAGCGCAAAAAAAGATCCCAACAATGCTGTCACCGGAACACCGGTCTACTTTGACGGCCTGCTGTATGTGCCGCTGTCATCGATGGAAGTGGTGACGGCCGGGCGGGATTCTTACGCCTGTTGCCGGTCTTCCGGGCAGGTGGTAGCCCTCAATGCCGGAACGGGAGAAGAAGTGTGGCGGCACCGGGTGATACAGGAAGCCGCCACGGAACAGGGCGTCAGTAAGGCCGGGGTGAAAAAATATGGACCTTCCGGCGCCCCGGTCTGGTGTAGCCCGACGGTAGATGCTGAGCGCGGTTACCTCTACATCGGTACGGGAGAGAATAATTCCAATCCGCCGACGCTTACCTCCGACGCGCTGCAGGCCCTCGATCTGAAAACCGGTGCTTTGATCTGGAACTACCAGGCAACGCCGAAAGATGCTTACATCACCGCCTGCGATACGCCCGGATCAGCGAATTGCCCCGATCCTCCCGGCCCGGATGTGGATTTCGGTATGGCGCCCATACTCACCACCCGGACGGACGGAAAAGAGGTGTTGGTCGTTGGCCAGAAATCAGGTGTAGTACACTGTCTGGATCCCGATACCGGTCAGCCCATCTGGCA
>JAGQXH010000800.1 GCA_020436695.1 Lewinella sp.
AAAAGTACTAACGTCTGGCCGCCCAGAGGGCAAACCCGGATTAAGTACTTTCTGGATGCAAAGCAGCGATTAAGTAGCTCGCCTCCAAAGAAAGCGAGGGGGCAGGATGAATATCAGGTGGACTTCTCCACTACTACGGGAAAAAACAATAGGTGGGCCACGCAAATGGGGCAGCCCGTATTGAAGTTGGACAACCGGAATGCTGAAGACGCTTTATCATTAACCTACACCACAGACCCCCTGCGTGAAGACCTGCAAATCACCGGAACGCCGGCCATTAGCCTGAAGTTGTCTTCCACTCATACCGAGGGAGCCGTTTTTGTCTATCTCGAAGATGTGGATCCGAATGGAAGAAGCCGGTATATTACGGAAGGCGGACTGCTGCTGGAACACCGTAAATTATCTGAGAACCCAATGTCCGCTAATGTGCCTTATCATTCCTTTAAGGAAGCTGATGCTGCACCGATGCCGGTGAATGAAATAGAAGACATTACGTTCAAATTGTGGCCTACCTCCGTACTGATCAGAAAAGGCCATTCCATTAGGATTGCAATCGCCGGCGCAGATAAGGATACATTCGATCGCGTACCGGAGGAAGGTACTCCGGTTTATAAGATCTATCGAAATAAGCACTATGTTTCGTTTATTGATCTGCCGGTTGTGAAATGAAAAGTACCTCTTCAAAATAAGGGGATTACCGTAGAGCGCTTAATTTCATCCAGCACAAAAGTACTTTTGATCTGCGATACATTAGGCAGGGCCGCCAGCTTACCGGATGAAAATTGATGGTAGGCATGGAGGTCTTTGACGATCACTTTCAATAGAAAATCATTGGCCCCGCCCATGAGATAGCATTCAATGACCTCCGGAATATCTTCCACGGCCTGGCTAAAGCTTTCGATCGCTGCCAGTTTTTGATTGTCCAGTGAAACGGAGCAGAAAACGACCATTGACTTTTCAATTTTGGAAGGGTCCAGTACCGCCACATATTTTTTGATAATCCCTTCCCTTACGTATCGTTTTATTCGCTCATACACCGGGGTTTTGGTGAGATTGAGTTGGGCAGCCAGTTCTCTCACGTTTGTATTGGAATCTTCCTGTAGTAATTCCAGTAGTTGTTTGTCGGTCGCATCCAGTTTTTCCATAGGAATTTTTCCTTCTTTTGATCCTTAAGATCGATTGGCTGAATGATATATTCCTATAAAATAATTTGAAAATAGGAATATTTACTTGATTTATGGTAATAGTGGTGAAAAATTCCTGATCGACCTAGCTTTGTTGTTGTCAAAACCGCTTCACTAAATATGGCAGCAATGAAACCAAGCATGCATCCTGAAAGTCTTATGATGTCTTACGGCTATAAACCGGAATTATCGGAAGGGGCCGCCAAGCCACCGGTTTTTCAAACCTCTACTTTTGTCTTTCACTCGGCAGAAGAAGGCAAAGCATTTTTTGAACTGGCCTACGGATTGAGAAAAAAAGAACAAAACGAGGAGCAGGGACTCATTTACAGTAGGATCAATAATCCGAATCTGGAGATCCTGGAAGACCGGCTTTGTTTGTGGGATCAGGCCGAACAATGTGCTGTTTTTGAAAGTGGGATGTCGGCTATAAGCACGGTGCTGCTGGAGTTTTTAAAACCCGGCGACCTCTTGCTGTATAGTCTGCCGGTATACGGAGGTACGGATCATTTCATCACGCACTTTCTGAAGGATATCGGCATCGAATCAATCGGTTTCAGGAGCGATCAAAGCAAGGAAGAAATAATTGAAATGGTCAGGCAGTCGGGCAGATCCGATAAATTGGCGCTCATCTATGTGGAATCACCGGCCAATCCGACCAATGACCTGATCGATTTTGAAATGTGTCGGGAGATAGCGCATCATTTTGGAACTGCCGAAAAGCGGGTCTACATCGCAGCGGATAATACCTATATGGGACCGCTTTGGTCACACCCGCTTCAATTTGGAGTAGACCTGGTCATTTATTCGGCCACCAAATACATCGGTGGACACAGTGATCTGATCGCCGGCGCTGTTCTGGGCAATGCCGAAGTGATCAGCCGGGTGAAAACATTGAGGACCTTTCTGGGGAATATGGCCAGTCCGCACACCTGCTGGCTGCTGCTGAGGAGCCTGGAGACTTTAAAAGTGCGCATGGAGCAACAGGCGCGGAGTGCTCAGCAAATTGCTGCTTTTTTGTGCGAACACCCCAGCGTTTCGAAAGTACATTATCTGGGCTGTCTGGAACCTTCCTCAAAAAGCTACGAAATATACAAAAGGCAATATGAGTCCCCGGGAGCGATGATCGCATTCGAGATCAGGGGAGGAGAGAAGGAGGCCTTCCGATTTTTGAATCATTTGAGGCTCATTAAGCTGGCTGTCAGTTTAGGGAGTACCGAAAGCCTGATCCAACATCCCGCTACGATGACGCACGCCGGACTTTGCCCGGAACTAAAAGCAAAGATCGGGATCACCGAAAGTCTTATTCGCCTGTCCGTCGGAGTAGAACATCCTGAAGATCTGATCTCGGATATAAGTACTGCACTCGACCAGATGTTGGGAACTAAAGCGGCATTTTCTCAGCAGGAAAACTGCACCGCACTGGAAATATCCGGCTGATCACCGGCCACACGGCGGTCTTCTGCTGCGAAAATCTTATTGTGTAAGCCGACTGTGCATTTTCAAGGCAGGCTTTGACTGGCGGTGAACGTATCCATTAAAAAACTCAAACTGGCCTGAACCTCATTGGTTAGTTTTCCGGAAGGGGTAGCTAAGATCAAATAAAAACCTTCGGTCTCATTTAGGAGTACCATTTGTTGGTAGATCTTTGCTCCCTTTCGGGAAGCAAAGCTCTGTTGTCGCCAAAATTGCGATCCTCTCACTTCCGTTTTCTCTACCCCTTCGTAGAATGGACTAAAGTCGGGATCGTGTTGGCGGATGAAATACTTCAGTGAAGGAGAGGGTGCAGTATTAATTCCTCCCTGCATAACAACGTCCGGATCGTTTTCTTGCCTTACTTCAAAATGCTTGTCGTGGAATATCCAGCTCCAGTTTTTAGGAAAATAAAATGAGAATCTGAAGATGTGCTGTTGCTGATATTTTGCCAGAAAATCGGGCTGTAACTTTATAAACTCCGAATTCCCAAAATAAATGGTCGTCACCGTACCGTCAGGCTTGGCCTTTATGCTGATTGGGATCGGACTACCGATATTCCTGCTTACAGCATGTACTTTATTGGTAAAATCCATTTCAAAATGGTTCAATACTGTTTCGCCTCGGTTGATTCGGGCTTCCAGTGCTCCGTTTTGATTCCTGAAGATAGTAAGCTCTGCTCCCTGTAAATTGCGGGTATCTCCTTTGCCGGAAAACCGATAGGTTCCGATGATCTGTTCGCCTAATGCCTGGGGCAGTTGATAGTCATTTAAAGTAGGATCCGGAATGCGTGGACGCCCAAAATCGGTAAGTTTTTCATTTTCAATAAGATGAAAAAGATTGTTTAAGATGCTGAACGCTGACTGGAAACGGTAACGATCTATATAGTTATCATCCAAATTGATCAATATGGAAGCGGCCAATTTCTTTTCCGGGATCAATATGGTCATGGAAGACATGGTACCTCTGCTGCCTCCGTGGTGAATCAAGGTACGGCCTTCTACTTCGGAGATCATCCAGCCCAGTCCGTATTGGAAATCTGCCCCATCTCCCCCCATTTCATAGCTGATCCCGGGAAAGTTGATCTGGGGAGCCCACATCGCAGCGATACTTTGTGAGGA
>JAGQXH010000801.1 GCA_020436695.1 Lewinella sp.
CTGGGGCATGTCACCATCAATGAGGTAGTATCGAAAATTAGAGGCTGCCTCAAAAGCGTACTTTTGAGACAGCCTCTCTAGCCTTACTTGATCTTGAATACCATTGAGTTGATCGGCCGACCGGCTTTATCACCGGGGCAACGAGCCTTCACATTCTCAAAGTAGTAGATATCGCCCGGCTTAGCCTGTCCGACCAAACGCTGGGACTTATCATTGTAACGGGCACCCGGGTTTACTGATTCTACCGGGTCCTGACGCTTGGGTACGTATACCAGGTTATAGCCCTGGATCTCACACTTGGCATCAAAGTCAAAGTTGTCGAGGAATGCACCTACACCACTCTGAGCTTTGAACTCACCGTTACCCATTTCACCACCGGCACTTCTTGACAGACGAGCCTGCGGGTCAGGAATACGCTTAACGCGGAAGTCAAAAGTAGAGGTTTTCAAACCGCCACCGGAAACCGTGATCTTGGCTTCACCCGGTGTACTTACTGTTGCGGTGTATTTACCACCACTACCTTTCAGTTGCAAACCGCCACCGTTACCACTCACGCGCAGATCGTTACTGGATACACCGGCAGCTACTACTGATACCGGGTTTTCAACACCGATGTAGAATACGTTCATCTTATCGGCAGAAACCGTAACGGAACGACGGCCTACCTCATATTCAAACTTCTTGGAGTAGGTCTCTACTTCACCTGTAGTCGGATTGGTCAGGGTGATGTCTACACTGTAGGATTTCACCCCCGTACCGCTGGTACCCGTTGAAAATTTGGCAATACCGTCTTCTACCTTCAATGGCTTACCATCTACCTTGATGATCATGTTGTCGTAAACCGACTTACTGGATGCACCGATCGTAATATCAGCTTCGTAGGACTCACCGGCGATGATGTAGCTCTTGGGAGCAGAAGAGATCGGAATAAAGTTATCCACTTTGAAGGTAGTAGCACCCACCTGATTCACCAGATAGTTCAGTACAGCGGCCTCGGAAGACTTCATATCGTTCTGGAACTTCCGGAAGATCGGGAATACCGATGCCAGCGGCATGTGGTTGAACGTAAAGTGCTGCCAGCTTACCGGTTTTTTCACTTTCGTTTCCCAATCGTCACTGATGTTCAGGGTGATACTCTTTTCCAGTTCGGCCAGAGATGCCTCATTGATACTAGTACCCGGAGTACCGTCCAGACGATTAATGGCTGCCAGCAACTGATCGCGGGCGGTCATGATGTTATCATGAAGTTCTACACCTTCTGCGCCTTCACCCAACAAGCGGGTAGTAACATCTTTATTCTTATAACCTTTCGGCCGGCCGGCGTATTTCTCGTGATCTTCCGGGTAGTATCCACCGGTAGCAGCTACCAGTTGTTCGCGCAGACTGTCGATATAAACATTGAATTCGCGGGACAGCGTACGGACTTCTTTGGCTGCGTCCACCAACGGGCGGTACTTGGAAAGGTCCTGCTCGGCGTTTTTCTCCAATGCAGTCAGCGTAAACTCATTGGATTCATCGATAACATTATTGGAACCCTCAATACCTCTATCGATCATAAAGAAGGCATTGATGATCTCGGCCGATACGTTCAGGGCCAACATCGCCGTCAGTACCAGGTACATCAGGTTGATCATCAACTGCCGTGGTTCCTTTGGAATTGACATAGTTTTTAAATTTTTCGGTTTTTACAAAAGATTCCCGTCCTCTTATTTATTCGGGCCGATTAACCACTCACTCTTGACATTGCGGAAATCACGTTGCCGTAAACATTATTCAGAGCGGCATACTGATTGTTCAGAGAACTGATGTTTTGGTTCAGTGAGGACAGGTTAGCTTTGTATGCTTTTGCCTCTTCCACGCTATCGCCCAGATCTGCCATGGCTTCGTTCAGTTTAGTATAGAAGTTGCCCATAGCGCGGATCTGATCTTTTGTACCGGAGAAATCTACTTCCTGTAAAGCTTTCAGAGAAGAAAGGCTTCTTGACATTACCTGAAGTTCTGACAACATGCCGCCCAGTTGCTGTTCTACTACTTCACCGTTCAAAGCCGGTGCTTGCAGCGCAGGATTGTCCATAGGGCCGGCAGTCAGCGGCTGGAGGGTAGAATTATATTGATCCAGGCCGGGATATAACTTATGCCAGTAGTAGTCGGGTTCAGGACCGATGATACCGAGGAAAGCAAAGATGATGGCCTCAGTGATCATACCCACGGTCAGCATAAGTTCTGCACCTTCCCAGGATTGGATTTTGAACAGGGCTCCAAGCAATACCAAAGCTGCACCAATACCGATGACCAAGTTCTTGAAGTATTTAAAGCCTTTTGATTTAATTAAACTCATGTTATTTAAAACTTTTACTGTGAATAAATGGATGGAGTTCTATTTGATTTTCAGCTTTCGCCGAAAGTGTTTACGATCTAATAATGCGGGAAACAGAAAAAGTAACACCCTGAGAAAAAAAAATCTGAAAATATTTTTTCCGGTCCCCGACTAACGGTTGTCAACCCACTCACTACTGGACAAATGGACTTTGAGACGTTGGGATATTTGGATGAATCCCAAAATCTCAACGTCAAAATTTTCAAATGTCCAGTAGTATAGTCGATACACTGATTAGCTCACTAATCCCCTGAAAATCAAGGTAAATTCTTGTGCTTATCTGACGCAAGAAGCATTGCAATTTTTCGGAAATGCCCCTATATCGTTTGCCATTTACCATCCTCTTGTTATCCGTTCACCGTCTACCGTTCCAACAGATAGTAAGCGCAGGTAGTCAGAAAATTTCTCAGATAAGGTATCGCTCCCACCACCTTATTCTGCTTCCTTGCATTCAGGTTGAACTTGTAACGATAGATCGGGTTGATAAGGTATAATTGCTTGCCTAAAATGTTAAAATCTGCCTCAACTGCCAGTTTTTCAAATTGGCCGATGGACAAACCGGTCTCCTTGATCTCCAGTAATTCCTCTACGACATGCTCGGGCTCTCCACCTGCTTTTAGTATTCCGGCGTAAGCAACGGCAGGTAATAAATGATAGTAGGGAAGTTTGGACAGTAAGCGATGACGGCAGATCTGCTGATGACCGCCAAACGGCATCTGCCAGGGAGGAAACCCGAGAAAAATATGGCCGCCGGGTTTAAGAAAATCCTGCAGCTTACGCAGCAATCGGCCCTGGTCCGGGATATGCTCGATCACATCTTTCAACACAATGAGATCAAACAGATGCTCAAAGTCACGCTTCGGATCGGTATCGTAAATATTTTGGGCCATCAGTCTCACTTTACCCGCTTTCACCTCCGGCTCCAGGTAGGTTGCTGCCAGCCGAAGCCGATCTGCCGACAACTCCACTCCTACCCCGGTGCATCCCATGTCCAGAAATGCTTTCAGTACACCTCCTTCGGCACACCCGATCTCCAGCACATGTGCACCAGCCGGCAGATCTGTATGCTGCTGTATGAACGGAATAACATAGTCGGCAGCATTTTCCCGCTGCATCTCAAAATAGCGGTCTTTGTCTTTGTGAAACTCGAAAGCCATGGGTTAGATGGATTATGGGACGTTGGGATTGTGGGACGTTGGGATTGTGGGACGTTGGGATTGGTAAAGCTTAAACTACGATAAATGCCAAACGTCCATATATCCAAACGCCTCAACGTCCAAGTATTCCACTAATAAGAATATGGATACCGACCCGAAGGCTGATATCCATATCCTAGTATATTCGGTGTTAAGCCAAACTTCGGAATTGCATGATTGCCGGTCCGAAAGCGCAGCCTATTTAGAAGTCATTGATTGACCGGCCCAGGAAAGTCAGCGCACAGCGGAAACT
>JAGQXH010000802.1 GCA_020436695.1 Lewinella sp.
ACTGGGATGTTTGGGTGCTGGGATGTTTGGGTGCTGGGATGTTTGGGTGCTGGGATGTTTGGATGTTAGGATGTTTGGATACTGGGATGTTTGGATGCTGGGATGTTTGGAACACGGGAGGACGGTCTATAGTACTGCACGTTACTGCAATGTTTTCTCTTTTGCCCTGTAGAATTGTGTTTCCGGAGTGAGGGGTTATTGATCTTATGAAAATGAATGAAAATCAGTGGAGAAATCCCGGCAACGACCTCGTGGAGCATTAATAAAATCCCTTACTACATCACATCACCACATTACAGCATCACAAAATCACAGCATCATAACATTAGATGCGAACCTTCCCGCGAAATGCTTTCTTTTCCGAGTGACGGCGCTTCTGTTCCAGGCGTTTTTTAGGATCAGTCTGCCGGGCACGAGGGATCTTCTTACGCTGTTTTTCCGGGCGGAGAGCCTCCTTGATCAGCTGGTCAAACTGCGCAATGACCAATTCCTTATTGCGATGCTGGGAGCGGGTTTCAGAATTATCCAGTAAAAGTATACCTTCTCTGGTAATACGGTGGCGCAATTTTTCCCGGATTCGCTTTTTCTGATCGGGACTGAGAAAGACGGAAGCATCCACATCAAACAATAGCTCCACGCGGGTCTCTACTTTGTTCACATGCTGCCCACCGCTGCCAGAACTTCGGCTGGTCCTGAAAGTTAATTCCGTATGTAAGAGATCTATATTCATAACATCTGTAAAACGCCTGAAGCAGGCGTAGAGTTCCCTTCCTTCTTAATTCACGCCGTCCTGCATGTTTAAATTTTCTTTAAATAAGGATAAAACACGGAACAAACTTTTTCAATTCCATCAAAAATAATACCTTTAAAACGAAGCAAACATTGAAGCAATCTAGCTGCTTAAAAATCCAACTTTTACATGAAAATACTGCACATAAGTGCCGAATGTTACCCGGCAGCCAAAGCAGGTGGCCTAGGTGATGTTGTTGGGGCCTTGCCAAAATACCTGAATAAAATTGGAGTGCCGACGGGGGTAATTATTCCGAAATACCACACCAAATGGATTTTATCGCAGCAGTATACTCCGGTCTTTAAGGGCTCCGTGCGTTTACATGATAGTTACTATCCTTTTGTCATAGAAAAACAAGTGGGAGATTCTCTGGGATTTCCTTTTTTCGTAGCCAGTATTCCGGGCCGGTTCGACCGCCCGGGCATTTACTCCGACGAAGCAGGCCATCCCTACAGAGACGAAGTGGAACGCGCCCTGTGTTTTCAACAGGCGGTATTACAGTGGATACGGGAATCTCCGGGAAAACCGGAAGTACTTCACTGTCATGACCACCACACGGGCCTGATCCCCTTTATGGTCAAGCACTGTCCGGAGTATCAGACATTGGCCCATATTCCCACCGTGTTTACCATTCACAACGGTCAGTATCACGGGCAGTTCAGTTGGGAAAAACTCTACCTGCTGCCGTTCTTTGAACAGGAAGCTCGTGGCTTACTCAACTGGCATTTTCACATTAATCCCATGGCAACTGCCGTAAAGTGTGCCTGGCGGGTAACGACCGTATCCGACAGTTATCTGCATGAACTACAGGATCAGGCCAATGGCATGGAATCTCTCCTCCGGCACGAGCAGTTCAAGTGCGCCGGTATTTTGAACGGTATCGATCAGCAGGTATGGGATCCCGAAACTGACCCGTATATCGGGGTGCACCTCGACGATGATGTAGCCGGCTTTAAAGCCGCTAATAAACGGATCATGCTGCAGCATTTCCGCCTGAACGAACACCTGCCGGTCATTACATTCATCGGCCGGCTGGTCGGCGAAAAAGGCGCCGATCTCTTGCCCGATCTGATCCAACGGGTGATCTACAGTGGCATGCAGGTGGCTTTTGCCATATTGGGAACAGGTGAACGTTGGCTGCACGATAAGCTGGCCGCTCTGGTCCATCAATTTCCCGGGCAGGTAGATGTGCGTCTGGAATACAATGAAGGTCTGGCCCATCAGATGTACGCAGGTTCGGATTATCTGATCATGCCCTCCCGGGTAGAACCTTGCGGTCTTAATCAAATGTATGCCATGCGCTACGGTACATTGCCGGTCGTGCGATCAGTAGGCGGACTGAAGGATACGGTACCTGATATCGGTGAGCCGGACGGAAGCGGCCGTGGGATCCGATTCGACCATTTCACGCTGGACGATGCTCATCTGGCGGTATATCGGGCCGTCGACTTTTACCATCGTCGGGAGGCTTTTCAGCAAGTACGCAATCATGTGATGACCATTGATTTCTCCTGGGAGAACTCGGCTGGTCAGTACAATAATATTTATGAGGAAATGACCAGTCTGGTCGGGTCATAGTCATCAGCAATTTTAGAACCACGAACACACCTACTAATAAGCAGACAAATATGAAGTCAAACAAAATTAAGATGATTGCCCTTATTCTCGGCGGAGGACAAGGAAGCCGTCTATATCCCCTTACCAGTCAACGTTCCAAACCCGCTGTACCCATCGGCGGTAAATACAGACTGATCGATATTCCCATTTCAAACTGTTTGAATTGCGGTATCAAAAGAATGTTTGTCCTTACCCAGTTCAATTCCGCTTCTCTGAATCAACACATCAAGAACACCTATATCTTTGATCACTTCACGCATGGTTTTGTAGACATTCTGGCTGCGGAACAAACTCCCAATAGTGATAAGTGGTTCCAGGGAACTGCCGATGCGGTACGTCAGTCCATGCATCACCTGGCCAATCATGATCACGACTATGTTCTGATCCTTTCCGGCGACCAGCTGTATCAGATGGACCTGGAGGATATGATCCACTATCATATCAAACAGAAAGCGGACCTGACCATAGCTACTATCCCGGTGGTAGATAAGGATGCACCCGGTTTCGGTATTCTGAAGGTAAATGAAAAAGGATTCATCGATACCTTCACCGAAAAACCACCGCTGGAAGTGGTCCCGGAATGGGCATCGCCGGTGGAAGAGAAATACGCCAAACAGGGCCGGCTATATCTGGCTTCAATGGGAATTTACCTGTTCAAGCGCAAGTTCCTGGAGAAACTGTTCAATGAAAATCCGGACGCTACCGATTTCGGTAAGGAGATTATCCCTCTGGCTATTGAACAGCAATATCGTGTATCCAGTTATCCCTACGGCGGCTACTGGGAAGATATCGGTACCATCCGTTCTTTCTTTGATGCCAACATTGCCCTGACGGATGCCATACCGGAGTTCAATTTGTTTGACGACGATAACCACATCTATACCCGTCCTCGTCTGCTGGCACCCAGTAAGATATTCGGTACCTGGTTCAATAAAGCCGTAATAGCTGAAGGCTGCATCATTCACGCCAAGAAGATCGAACGGTCAATTGTTGGTATCCGTTCCCGTATCGGATTAGATACAGAGATCTCTAACGTTATCATTATGGGTAATGACAGCTATGAGACCCTGGAAGAGATGGAAAAACTGGGCGACACTCCGAAGCGTGGTATTGGAGATCAATGTGAGATCCGCAACGCCATCATCGATAAAGATGTACGCATCGGCAACAACGTCATTATTCACGGAAGTGTAGCACTGAAAGATACCGAAACCGAGACTTATTGTATTCGCGACGGTATTGTAGTGGTTAAGAAAGGTGCCATCATCAGCAATGGTACACGGATCGGTTTAGGAGCCTGATCTGTAATTGATGATTGATCAATGATGATTGATGTAGTTTTCTGAATAAAACACCCATCAATCATCATCGATCATCCAATCACTATTTCAGACCGGATAAATATTCCACTAG
>JAGQXH010000803.1 GCA_020436695.1 Lewinella sp.
CTATAAGCGATACGTGGATGCGTCCTGGGCACCCACCCGCCTGGCCTGGAGTTATGACAACCGCACTGCAGGATTCCGGGTGGTGGGTAAAGGCTCCAGCCTGCGGATAGAATGCAGGATACCCGGTGCTGACTGTAATCCGTATCTGGCCTTTGCGGCTGCGCTGGCTTCCGGACTGGATGGTATTCGAAATAGGATCGAACCGCCGGCGGTATTTGAAGGTGATATCTATGCAGCCAAGCATTTACCGCGTGTGCCATATACATTAGCTCAGGCGGTGGACCAGTTTGAAACCAGCGATTTTGCCAAAGCGGTATTCGGAGAAGCGGTCGTTGAGCACTATACGCACTTCTTCCGTACCGAGCAGGCTGCTTTCAACCAATCGGTAACGGACTGGGAACGGAGGCGATATTTTGAAAGAATTTGAAATTGTACTTAAAAAACCATCATGCGCCTGAACAACAAAGTAGCTTTAATTACCGGTGCCGGTAGCGGTATTGGTTTACAAACGGCCCTGCGATTCGCGGAAGAAGGAGCCCGAATCGTAGCCGTTGATATCAATGAAGAGAACGGACGCGAGACTGTAGAACAGATCACTCAAAGGGGAGGAGAAGCCGCATATTGCCGTGCTGATGTCTCCAGTGCAGCCGACTGTGCCGAGATGATCAATTTTGCGGAAAGTACCTTTGGGAATTTGCACGTTTTATTCAACAATGCCGGTATCATGGATAGTCGGGATGACGACGCAGAATCTACCGAGGAAGAGGTATGGGATCTGACTATGAACGTCAATGTCAAAGGCGTTTTCCTGGGATGTAAATACGGCATACCTGCTCTCCGTCGGGCCGGTGGCGGCAGCATTATCAATACGGCTTCCTTCGTAGCCTTTATTGGTGCGGCCACTTCACAGATCGCTTATACGACAAGTAAGGGAGCCGTACTGTCAATGACCAAAGAGTTGGCCGTGCGGCACGCCCGGGAGAATATCCGGGTTAACGCGCTTTGTCCGGGACCGCTGCGTACGGAATTGCTGATGAAGTTCCTGAATACCGAAGCCAAAAAGCAGCGTCGACTGGTACACATCCCAATGGGACGGTTTGGAGAGGCCCGGGAGATGGCCGATGCCGCCTTATTCCTCGCCTCGGATGAGTCTTCCTATATGACCGGATCAGAACTGCTGGTGGATGGGGGAATTACGGCGGCATACGTGACACCGGAATGATGGTGATGTTATGATCCTGGGATGTTGTGATTCTGTGATGCGATTTAGGTATTGCAATTTAACGTACTATTTGATCGCAATAATGGGATTTCGCCGTATTGTCTTTTTTAGGGTCCCGGCCCTCGGTAATCGCATGAAAGTTTAGGTTATGTCGTTGTAATGTTCCCAAAATGAACAAACTATCCATGATTTGCGCCTAGCTAAACTCCTTAGTCGTTTGACGGAAATAACTTGTACAAATTATTTTTTATCCGTCCCTTAGTCCTCTTTAAATTTCGTCTCTATAATTCACAAGGAATAATGCAAGAAGCAACTTTTGAAGTAGTCAGCCCGATTGATCAATCTGTATATCTCACCCGGGAAATTGCCGGCGGAAAAGCCATAGAACGAGCACTCGCTCAGGCGGGAAAAGTACAGAAAAGCTGGAGGCAGACCAG
This sequence comes from Lewinella sp., assembly GCA_020436695.1. Lineage (GTDB taxonomy): Bacteria > Bacteroidota > Bacteroidia > Chitinophagales > Saprospiraceae > Flavilitoribacter. The sequence goes on from JAGQXH010000803.1 coordinate 1,660, forward strand.
TATAGCGGAAAGAGCAGAGATTTGCCGCAAGGCGGTGCAGTATTTCCTGGATCACGCCGAAGAAATGGGCAAAGCATTGAGTTGGCAAATGGGGCGGCCGATCCGGTATACTCCTTTCGAGATCACCAAAGGATTTCAGGAACGGGCTAACTACATGATCGATATTGCGGAGCGTTCGCTGGCGGATATTACTGCTGAAGGTATGCCGGGATTCCAACGTTTTATTCGCAAAGACCCATTGGGTAGCGTACTGGTGCTGGCTCCCTGGAACTACCCTTACCTCACTTCGGTCAATGTGGTCATTCCGGCCATCATGGCGGGCAACACGGTCATTCTGAAACACGCCCAGCAGACACCGCTCTGTGCCGAACATTATGCGGCGGCTTTTGAAGCGGCCGGTTTGCCGGAAGGGGTATTTCAGTACCTACATCTTACGCACGCTCAGGTAGCTCATGTGATTAAGGACAGGCGGATCGCCCATGTCGCTTTTACCGGCTCTGTGGCTGGAGGCGAGGCGGTACAGCGGGCCATCGGAACGCGGTTCATTACAGCCGGCTTGGAATTGGGCGGCAAAGATCCGGCCTACGTGCGGGAAGACGCCGATCTGGATTTTACGGTAGAAAATCTGGTAGATGGCGCTTTCTTTAACTCCGGCCAGTCGTGTTGCGGTATTGAGCGCATTTATGTGCACACCCGCCACTTCAACGATTTCATCGATGCCTTTGTGAACCTGACCCGGCAATACAAACTCGGCAATCCTTTGGATGAGGAAACTACCCTGGGGCCTATGGTCCGTCTATCGGCGGCGGAATTTGCCAAGGAACAGATCGCTGAAGCCATCTTACAGGGCGCCGATGCACTGATCGATCCACTGGAATTTCCTGCCCATCAACCGGAAACGGCTTATCTGGCGCCGCAGGTACTCATTCGCGTAGACCATCGCATGCGGGTGATGAAAGAGGAAAGCTTTGCTCCGGTAGTAGGTATCATGCCGGTAAAGGGTGATGAAGAAGCCATCCGTCTGATGAACGACAGCCGCTACGGCTTAACTGCTTCGGTATGGACGAAAGACGTAGAGGCCGCTATCCGCATCGGCGATCAGATCGAAACCGGGACCTGCTTTATGAATCGCTGCGATTATCTCGATCCGGGACTGGCCTGGACGGGGGTAAAAGATTCGGGCCGCGGGGTGACGCTTTCCAGCTTGGGCTATGATGCGCTGACGCGGGCGAAATCGTTTCATTTGAGAATGTTGGATTGAAAATAATTTTCTATTGTTCCATTGCCTCATTGTTCTATTGCTCAACAATGAGATAATAGAACAATTAAACCTCCTGCAACTAAGCATCACCTCAATAACTTCTTTTTAACTGCGATGAAAGTAGGATTACTCCAATGCGACCACGTAGCCGACCGTTTCCTACTCATTACCGGCGGTGATTATGATCATCTGTTCCAACAGTTTTTACCTAAAGTCGAATGGACAATCTATGATCTGGTAAACGGCAGATTTCCGGAACATCTTGATGAATGTGATGCCTATCTGTGTACCGGTTCGGTGCATTCCGTGTACGATGATATTCCCTGGATACATCAGCTCAAGGATCTGGTGCGGCAGATCTATGTGCAGCAAAAGGTTTTTGTCGGGGTGTGTTTCGGGCATCAGATGATGGGGGAGGCCCTGGGTGGCCGGGTGGGAAAGGCTGAATGTGGCTGGTGTGTGGGGGTACATACTTTCGAAGTGATCCGACAGGAGGACTGGATGGTACCGTTTCAGCCGGAATTCAATCTGTTGATGTCCTGCCAGGATCAGGTACTTGAATTACCACCGGATAGTGCGGTGCTGGCTTCCACGGCAGATTGCCCGGTTGGTATGTTTCGGGTGGGGGAGCGGATGCTGGGGGTGCAGGGGCATCCGGAGTTCACGAAGGGGTATGCGCGGGCTTTGATGGAGGTGCGGCGGGAGCGGATCGGGGGAGAGAAGGTCCGGGATGGTTTATATAGCCTGCATGCAGACTTATCCGATCAATCACTTCAAGCCTGGATTTTGCGATTTTTAGAGAAATAAGTAACTCAAATAAATTCCTGCTCCTACCTGGGTGTTTTTTTTTTAGAAAAAGTTTTTCCTTTTTGTAACCAAACCCTCCCTTCCACTATAA
>JAGQXH010000804.1 GCA_020436695.1 Lewinella sp.
TACCTCGAGGCGCAAGTAAAGTAAAAAAGGCCCCTAATCTGGCCTTTGGCAAATATCCACAGACCGGTTAACTTGGCTGGTTTGTGGATATTTCCATAAATAGGAGGCTGTACCATCAGCATTGCGATCGGAATAGCTATACTCATCGTTTGCCGGTCAGACTTCCAATCTCCCCAAATCCATATCTCATTTTAATCGCACCAATTCACGAGTGCCATAGGATATAAGAATCTGTTCTTCCGGGTTCGCGAAAAATCTTCTCTAAGTGACGGAGAAAAAATAAATGAACAAATTTCAAGTTTTTAATATTTTACAGAGCTGCCGATCTTCAAGAGGCAGTGTGTAAAATGTTTAAAACTTCTCAAAGAAATTTGTTCGTTTATTTCCGTCAAACTACTAAGAAATAACGGCTTATGAAAAGGGTTGTAGTAACAGGTATAGGTGCATTAACTCCCATTGGAAATACTCTTCAGGCTTACTTATCCGGTCTTCAGGGCGGGGTGAGTGGTGCCAATCTCATTACCCATTTTGATGCGGAAAAATTCAAGACACAGTTCGCCTGTGAGTTGAAAGGCTTTGATGCTGCCGAATTCATGGATCGCAAAGAGATCCGTCGTCACGATGATTTTTCCGTATATGCCATGGTAACGGCCATGGCCGCCATGGATGATTCGGGGCTCGACGTTGAACAACTGGACCTGGACCGCGCCGGCGTCATCTACGCTTCCGGTATCGGCGGATTGAGTACCTTGGAAAAAGAGATCGAGGATTTTGAGGCCGGCGATGGTACACCGCGTTATAATCCGTTCATGATACCCAAGATGATCGCCAATCTTTCGGCTGGTCATATTTCAATGAAATACGGTTTTCGCGGCCCAAGTTTCGTGACGGTTTCAGCCTGTGCTTCTGCCGGGCACGCCATGAATATTGCACTGGATTATATTCGCAGCGGCCGGGCCGATGTGATCATTAGCGGAGGATCGGAAGCCAGTGTTACCAAAGCAGGTATCGGTGGTTTCAACGCGATGAAGGCCCTCTCTACGCGTAACGACGATTATAAAACAGCTTCCCGTCCGTACGATGCGGATCGTGACGGTTTCGTGCTGGGAGAAGGCGGCGGTACGCTTATCCTGGAAGAGCTGGAGCACGCCAAAAAAAGAGGAGCTAAAATATACGCCGAGCTGGCCGGTTGTGGTGCTACTTCCGATGCTTACCACATGACCGCCCCGCACCCGGAAGGTATCGGTGCCATGAACGTTATGCGGCTGGCCCTGAAAGATGCCGGGCTGAATGCCACGGATGTAGATTACATCAATACCCACGGTACGTCTACTCCGCTGGGGGATATTGCCGAGATAAAGGCTGTACAGGGACTGATGGGCGACCACATCTATAAGCTCAATATCAGTTCGACCAAGTCAATGACCGGCCATTTGCTGGGTGCAGCGGCAGCGATTGAAGCAATTGCTTGTATATTGGCAATAAATCATAACTTTGTACCACCAACGATCAATCATTTTACGGATGATCCGGAAATAGACCCCCGCATAAATCTAACGTTTAACGAAGCTCAGGATCGCAAAGTGAAAGTAGCATTGAGTAATACCTTTGGTTTTGGCGGACATAATTCCGCAGCGATCTTTAAGGCTTTTGAAGAATAAACCGGAGAGGAAGGATCAGATGCAACAGCAATATGATCCTTCCTTTTCGGATGGCTTAAATTTTGACATCAGTTTGGAAAAGCTTGCAACTAGTAGTCTAACGCAGGAGTGAAGGTGAAATGCACCGGTCGGACCCGGTAATTGCATGTGGATTTTTTGGGATTTTGCTGTGAAACTAAAAATGCCAAAAAATCGCAATGACCAATACCTTCCATACCGCTTCCGCCTTATTCATTCGCATTCATTTTTTGGATAGCATCTCCTATTTGCAGCCGACAGACAGATGTTCAGAAAGGTAAGTGTACCGGTTAAGTTTGACCGGTCATCATTTATCTGCTGTTGAACGGCGCTGCCGTTCTTGTGTCGTGTCTTTGGATGCAACATAGCGGTCACTGGTATAGCCATTGACGGTGTATCTAAAGGCGATCTTTTAATCTACAAATCGTTGGTTTTGCGGTTCATTAAGCGATTTTACAATTACTATTTCTCCAAGGACAAGCAACTGGCCAGGCGTTTACGCTCCCTGTTGGGATTTACCCCGGCCAATCTGTCTATCTTTCGACTGGCATTTTCTCACAAATCCAATAACTCTGAAAGAGCTTACGCTATCCAGAACAACGAACGTCTGGAATATCTTGGAGATGCTGTACTAGGGACTATTGTTGCAGAGTACTTATTTAAAAAGTACCCTAACAGTAATGAAGGTTTTCTGACCAAAATGCGATCGAAGATCGTCAAACGGAAGTCACTGAATAAGATCGGTGACAAAATGGAACTGGATGTGCTCCTGTCTGAGTACACCAATACCCGCCTGAGCCGTTCCATGCTCGGCAATGCGGTGGAAGCCCTGGTGGGAGCGCTGTATCTGGAAGCAGGCTATCAGGGTACCAAGCGCTTTGTCATTCGTAAGGTACTTCGCAACTATGTGGATGTTCACGAACTGGAAAGTTTTGATGACAACTACAAGAGCCAGTTACTGGAATGGTGCCAGAAGAATGGCCAGACGGTGAGTTACAAACTGCTCGCCCGCTATAAGTTTGAAAAGCGTGATCGCTTCAAGGTCGCCGTTATGGTCAATGGCAAAAAACTGGCTACAGCAGATGATTTTAACAAGAAGAGTGCCGAACAGACAGCTTCTGAAAAAGCCATGGCCGTCCTGGGGATCATTATCGCTGAGGATGATGATGACGATGAATGATTATTGATGTTATGATGCTGGGATACTGCGATGTGTACAGTGTATTACAAATTGAATAGCTCATTGTTCCACAATGAAAATAGCTGAGTTCCGGCTGTGTATGGATTAGGGGGCACTTTAGCTAGAGATGGTGCGTACTCAGTAAATAGGGCAAAAGCATCGCCAAATTGCGATGTGTTGCCTTGACGATTTGAAGTGCACCCGATCTCATCATAAAATCACAGCATCGCAGCATCAAACCATTAAAATGCTTTGGAATTATTCCGATCTAGCCCGTCTGGCTCCTGATCCTGCCACCCTACAGCGTGCCCGCGGGGTATCATTTGCCCTGAAGAACTGGTTGGAACTGTCCGGCAACGAGAAGGTGATCTGGGGGCAGTATGAAGGCGGCGGCCATCAACGCTATCGCGTAGCCGTAGATATGGAACAGGGACGCTTTTTCTGCACCTGCCGCAGCCCCCGGCATCCCTGCAAGCATGCACTGGCCATGCCCATGATACTGGTGCGCAACAATGAAAGTTTTCGGGTAGACTACGAACTACCCGACTGGGTGCGGAAAGCCTGGACCACCAGTAGCCAACCTAAAAAGAAGCCCAAAATTTCGGAAGGGCCCAGCGATGAACGTCTGCTTCGCATGCAGGCCGGTTTGAGTGAACTGGAGGCCTGGCTCATTCAGATCATCGAGAACGGACTGGCAACCATCGATCCGCAGGATCATACCTTCTGGGAAGAACTTGCAACCCGTATGACGGATAACCAGTTGAGTGGCCCCGCTGCCCGCCTCCGCAGCCTGATACAGGATGGGACAGGAGAAAACTGGTACGATCGTCTTTTGTCTACCCTATCCGAATTATATCTGCTCATCCGGGCTTTTAAACGCTATTACCAATTATCTCCCAATTTGCAACAGGAATTGCTGAACGTGGCCGGCGTCACCATTCGCCGCGACCGGG
>JAGQXH010000805.1 GCA_020436695.1 Lewinella sp.
AATGGGAATGTGAGGGTATCCGGTAATCGATAGCCGCCTGACAAGATCAATACCTTTAAATGGGAATCTGATAAATAAGCTCAGGGCTGTTCGACCAGACGGATCACGCGTACCGTTTCGATCTTGGTATTGCTGACCTGCTCGAAAATAAAGCGGTAACCTTCCAGCACCAGCTCCGCTCCCTGATTGGGTATGGCTTCCGTCGTCATGACCAAATAGCCGGAGAGCGTCTGGTAATCGCCTTCCGGAAAGTTCAGATTATACTTGTTATTGAGATATCCAATCTCCAGCCGACCGGAAAAGAGAAATTCATTCTCGGATAACTCTTTTTCAATGTAATCCTCGTGATCATATTCATCTTCTATCTCTCCGAAGATCTCTTCGAGAATATCTTCCAGGGTAATGATCCCCGACACACTGCCGTACTCATCTACCACGCAGGCGATACTCAGCCGTTCTTTGATCAAGCGGTTCATCAGGTCGGTGGCATACATCACTTCCGGCACGAAGGGGATATCCATGATCTGACTGCGAATATCTTTCGGCAGATCCAGTAATTGCTGATGATGCACGTAGCCCAGGACATTATCCGTATCTCCCTCGGTAACAATGATACGGGACAATTTGGTAGATTCGAAGAGTTGGATCAGTTCTTCCACACTGGCACTGACATCGATATTTTCGATCTCCGTCCGGGGCACCATACAGTCGCGAACACGCGTTTCCTTCAGGTTGAGCGCATTACCAAACAGCTCTTTATCGATCTCTTCTTCTGAATCGGTGCGAGAGTCGTTGATGAAGTTTTCCAGGTCGAGGCGAGTGAACGTACTTTCATTGGCCTCGATGGGCGTGCGCACCACGGCTCGCAACAGAAGGGCTGAGGAACGGGTCATGATCCAGGAAGGCAGAGACAGCAGCCACTGGATCAGTTTCAACGGATAGGCCAGGAAGTAAAGGATCTCGTCGGCATATAAACGAAACAATGTTTTGGGCAAAAACTCTCCGAAAATCAGGACGACAACGGTGATGATGATCGTATTGATGAGCAGGATGAGAAAATTATTTTCGAAGCCCCATTTTTCCGTAATCAGCGGACTAAGCTCCTGGGTCATCAAGTAAGAAAATACCACCAGTGCAATATTATTGCCCACCAGCAGCATGCCGATAAAATCGGCGGGACGGTCGTAAAAACCAGCAATGATGGAGCCGCGAAGCGCCCCTTTTTTCTTTTTGAGCTCGACCTTGAGTTTATTCGCTGAAATAAAAGCGATCTCCGCGCCGGAAAACAAGGCGGAAAGTAAAAGAAATATGAAGATAACCGTGATCGTCATCAATCCTTCAATTTACTGGGATCGCTGATTTTTATTCTGCCATCTACCGCATTGATACGGGCATTTTCAAAATTCTGATCCGATTCGAAACCATGACCGGTGATGATCTCATCCGGCCGGGTGATCACCACAAACTTCTGAGTGAAAACTTTTTCTGCTCTTTCGTCCCAGATGAGTTCCTCTGTTTCCAGTTTTTCCTGTTCCACGCTTTGCCAAACTACACTGTCGCGTACAATGATCTGGTTCTTGCTGTCTATTCGCACACCATACTTGGCGGTAAGTACACTGGTGATATCTCCTTCCGGGCTGAAAAATTCTACCCGAACTCCATCCGGGAACTCCTGCCGCTGATCGTTCCGATCCAGGTAGGTCAGCATAGTGGGGCCCTGAATACGTACCTTTATCAGAGAAGAGTCGCTGTAGAGGATCTCTACTTCGGTAGCCTGTTCCACTTCCGGGTTTAGCGTAGCCAGCAGCGCCGCTACATCCGAGGGGTCGTTCTCACAGGCTGATAAAAGGAAGAAACCCAACAGCAACCCAAAGGCGGTTTGTTTCATATTTGGTTTTTGTGCAAAAATACAACTTTATATGGACGTTCATCCCTCGACTCCGCTCGGGCGCCATCCCTGACAAATCCCGAGCGGAGCCGAGGGGGCGTTTATCATTCAACAATCAAAGCCGGTACCCCTTTCTCCTTGAACAAAGCATTATAAGCTTTCACCTCCGTGGTCAGGATCTCATCCAGCGTCTTTTTCTGGATGGCCCAGCGTTGATCCAGGTCTTTCAGCAGGTCGCGTACCCCCTGAGTGACCTTCGGCTCATAGGTATCAATGGAGCCGCGCAGATAGAAGTAAGCCGCATTGAGCTTACTCGGCCAGTTGATCACATCCTGACCGTTCTTCTGACGGGTCTCGATGATCTTTGCTTCCCATTCATCGATCATTTTCACCAGAGCTTCTCCTTTTTCTTTCACCTCCTTAGCCGATTCCCTGCCTTCCAGCATTTTATTGTAAATCTTTACCTGCTCCCGTAGTTTTTGCACTTTTTCCACTCCCTGATGGATCTCCGTGATTTTATCGGAGGTGTACTGCAGCAATTCCTGTTGCGCGGCCCAGTCTCCCGGTTTCGCCTGCTGGCGTGGATCGGGTAACAGGTTAATGGACTGCTCCACAATAGTATCGCCGAGGCTCAGTATGGCCTTATACTCACCCGGAGCTACCCGCTGACCGCGATAATCACCGAAAATGTATACATTCGGCAGAATGGTCATCGTCTCAGTGCGGAAATCCCAGGCAAAGCGGTTGACATATTTTTTGGCTGGAAGCACAACCTGTGGTGGTGGCCCTCCTGGGAAGGATTTGAAAGAATCATCCTTCATGCTGCTGTAAGTGCGGACGGTATCACCACCAGCATTCACGATATGAAGGTATAAGGTAGTATCGGGCTTGGCCGGCAAATAGTAATCCAGGATCACGCCGGGCATCGGGTTTTGACCTTGTGCTCCGGAACCGCCACTCATACGTACCGTCGGCTCGGGCGGGTACATGACCATTTCTTTGCCGCCGGGTTTCCCCTGAATAGCTGCCAGGTTATCCAGTATCCAGAAGGCACGGCCCTGGGTAGCTGCCACCAGATCATTATTGTGCAACTTGAGGTCGGTGACCGGTACTACCGGCAGATTCAGTTGCAGGCGATCCCAGTGCATCCCACCGTCGTAAGAAATGTAGAACCCGCGCTCGGCACCTCCATAAAGCAGCCCCGGCACTTTCAGATCTTCCCGGATGACACGGAAGTAGTCGTCCGTATCGATGCCCGTATTGATCAGTTTCCAGGTTTGACCGTAATCGGTGGTTTTATAGGTATAAGACTTGAGATCGTTAAATTTGAAGCGGTTGGCACAAACGTAGGCCGTGCCGGGAGTATGCGGGGATACCTCGATGGCGTGTACGGTTGATTCCGGCAGGTCGGGTGGCGTGATGTTTTGCCAGTTGGCGCCCCCATCGCGTGTGACGTGTACCAGGCCGCAGTCGCTTCCTGTATACAGTACTCCCTTTTCCAATGGAGATTCGATCAGATAATAAATAGTGTTGTAATTCTCGCCTCCGGCACCTTCATTAGTGAACGGACCACCTCCGGCCACCTGCTTGGTGGTATCGTTGCGGGTCAGGTCCGGACTGATCACTTCCCAGTTGATACCGCCGTCGGAAGTGCGGAACACTACATTGGCTGCGTGATAGATCACTTTTGGGTCATGGGGCGAGGCAATAATCGGCGCGTTCCAGTTAAAGCGATATCTGAGATCTTTGGGCTCTTCGGCAAAATTCATGGAAGGATACTCCTGAATATCTTTCGTCTCGTTGGTGCGAATGTCCTGTACTTCTATAATACCCTGATAACAACCGCCGTAGAGCAATACGGGATTGTCCGGATCAAAAGCGATGTAGGCACTTTCACAACCCGGTCCGGCAAACCAGT
>JAGQXH010000806.1 GCA_020436695.1 Lewinella sp.
CTTGAAGAAGCGGGTTGTAAAGTGGGTATCGGTGTGGCGACCGGTGCAGATAGCGCACTTATCGGGCCTTTTGCCGCGCTTGATGTGGAAGCAGACCGGAAAGTTCCTTTGGTCATGACCAAGGATATTGAAAATGGCGAGCTTAAATGGAGGGGATTGGGGGTCATCAACCCCTTCGCTGATGATGGCCCGTTGGTTGACCTAGAATGCTATCCGCGCCTAAAAAACTATTTGGAGGAGCATAAAGAGCAGATTGCCAACCGACATGTTGCCAGGAAGGCTCCGGGCAATTGGTATCGGACCATAGACCGGATTGATCCCATCCTTGCCGAAACACCTAAATTACTCATTCCTGATATTAAGGGTTGTGCTCAGATCACCTATGAACCGGGCAATCTTTATCCGCATCATAACCTTTACTATATTACCTCGAGCGAATGGGATCTTCGGGCGCTTCAGGTGGTCCTGAGATCGGGAATTGCCCGTTTATTTGTTTCGGTTTACTCGACGCGCATGCGAGGTGGGTATCTAAGATTCCAAGCTCAATATTTACGGCGCATTCGGATTCCTATGTGGCAGGATGTTCCCGATCATACTAAGGTAGTTCTAAAAGAGGCCGTTGAACGGGATGATTTGGAATCCTGTAACGAGGCCGTTTTCCAATTGTATCAATTTTCCAAGACCGAGCGATTGGCTTTGGGTGGTAAAGAAGAATAAAGGTTCATATGGGACTGAATCTAGCGAATTTTGAAAAACGGGCTAAAGAAGCGACCCAAGCTTTCTGGGGGAACCGGGAAAGGGCCAAACAAAAGCAAATTGAGGCCGGTACGGTTGACCAGGGAGAAAGATCTGGAGTTACGGCCGGGAAGAACATGGACGGATTCACAGCCCTGATCATCGATCTGGTCAAGAAGAATGGCTTGGCTCACGCTGATATTCACCGGCAACGAGCGCTTTTGACGTTGCCCGGATTTTTTCGACCCACCAAATTATGGGATCTGTTGGTCATCCACAAAGGCCAGTTGATTGCCGCCATTGAAATGAAAAGCCAGGTTGGGCCATCTTTTGGTAATAACTTCAACAACAGAACGGAAGAGGCCATTGGCACCGCTCATGATCTCTGGACCGCTTACCGGGAGGGGGCATTCGGTAAGCAGCCTCGGCCCTTTGTCGGCTGGTTAATGATGGTGGAGGATGCCGCCGGTTCAAGAAAGCCCGTAAGCAACTCCTCTCCCCATTTTCCCGTTTTCCCGGAATTCGAAGGAACCTCTTATCTCGAGCGTTACGATCTGCTCTGTCAAAAACTGATCCAGGAGCAGCTATACACTTGCGCATCAGTCATCACCTCTGCACGAAATGCAAAATCCACCGGCACGTATAGCGATCTTTCAAGCATGACTGGGCTAAAAACCTTTGTCACCGCTTTTGCCGGTCATATTGCTGCCGAAGCCGCGCGTCTTTAATCCGCTATTCCTTTTCTTTTCACCGTGAACATTCCCATACCTAACCGTGCCGGCCGAAAATGTAGCGTTCGTTTTCGGTTTCCCGCCAGTGCGTGAGCCTCCCAAAACGAAGCGCACATTTCGTCCTGAATCACGGCTTTTTGCTGGATAATTCACAGCAAAGAAAAGAGCCTTCCATGTCAAACAACAGCCTTCTAAAACGGATCGAGCTGCTCATCGAAAGAGAAATTTTGGCTAATCAAACACTACTGGTCCAGGATTTACTACTCAAAAATAACCCGGATTACTTTGATCTCATTCAGAACTATTACGATGAAAGTACAGAGGCCGTTGAAGAATTCTTACTATATGAAACGGATATCGATTCAGAAATCTGGTCAGAAATCGACTTTTTTGAACGCTTGGACCTTGCCCAGGAAAATGGCTTTGAACCGCAACCGAACGAAATCTACGAGTGGTGGTTGGTTTCGGATTGGCTGGCTGAAAAGCTCAATGAGTTTGAACAGCCCATCCTGGAAACGGACTATGGTATCTGGTGGGGGCGTACTACAACTGGTCAGGCGATTAAATTGGATTGGGTTATTCAGCAACTTGTTATTAGTACCGATTACGCTAAATTTGGAAATCAGGAGCAGCCAACATGAAAAATCCCTTCCCTACCTACAAAGGTTTTGGTTTAAGAGTTGCCTATGCTGGTAAAGCCTTGCGGAATTATGGCCTTAATCCTCAAAAAACCAAGGTTGCTCAATGTATCAGGAGTAAGAGCTTTGAGAATTGTTTTGAGGAATTTGATGGTGATGCAGTAGTTTATGCACTTATGGCAAAGGTTTATGAGCAGAATGATCACTTTTTGAAAAATGGGATTATGCTGCTAGGAGATGCCCTTTGGGAAGATTGGAATCGACATTATTGGGATGTTAAGGATCGGCAGTTGTCGTTTTTCTAATCTACGGATTCTCTACTTTAGGTAGCGACATTAACATCAATTTCCTATTTCCTCTGCTTCAATAAATAAGAATCAACTAAATTTCTTATGTTCTGTGGCAATGAAAAGTCATTTTCCAATTTTTCAACTGCGGAAACAGCATTAGGTATATTATTCTTGATGATAAGATCTAGTGCTGTATAAAGATTATCCTCTTCTTGGCCTCTGTAAATCAGAGAAGTAATGAATCTTTGACCAAGAACTGTATCTATTTTTAATGTTAATTGGCCTAAAGTATATTTTTGTTTCCTATCAGTTTCAAAAAGGAAAATCTCACTAAGTTCATCAACTTCTAAGTTATTGTAATATTTCAATGCTAATTTAGAAGCGACAACTTGTCTGAATTTCAAGTTTGTCGATGAAAGCCATTTTCCAATTGGTACTACATATTTGTACAAATTGAAATTACTCAATTCTTCTACTGCTTGCTGCCTTATCTCAAAATTATTTCCTGAATCGGATAAATTTATTAGGAATTCAATTATTTTATCATCATTTAAATCTGATAGATTAATCAATTCCTTTAATGCTTGTTTCTTGGTTTTTTGAGTTTGGCAATTTTCAATTGCATATTGGAGAACATTTTTTTTCGTGATTATTAAAGAACTATCATTGATAGATGTGACATAATTTAGGCAAGACTCATGCAAGAAAGGCGTATTATCAGTTTTTGATTCAACCGGCAAAGTTCTCGTGAATAGGAACTTAACGCTTTGTAATGCTTTTGTGCTTCTGAATTTTTCTAAAATTGCGATAGCTTTCCATGAATTGTACACGTCTTCTCTAGGATCACCCACCATGCTGGTTAAAATGTCTGTAAGCTTCTCTCGTTCGTTTAATTCATCTAACTGTAGAACTACTTTATCTATTTCTGCATGATCTAACCTCATTCCAAAACCAACGCCTCCCATCCCCATTTGGCCAATTCCATATCTAAAGGACTTGAGAATTTTGCCAGAGCTATGAAGGATTTTTTTTACTTTTTCCTCTAGGACAGATCTTTGGTCATTGTCTGAAGTGGAAGGATTATCAATTATAATATCGGTTTTTTTAGTATTAGTTTTTTCCTTGGTAATTAATATTGGGACATTATCTTCAGGAATACCTTCCATTAAAAGTTCGAGCGTTGCAAATTCAAATGCTTTTTCCTCTTGTTCTCCATTGCCTAAGGCACGATAAAATCCTGTGGAAAATTTTATTGCAGCTTTGTCACTTATGGTACTTGTCATGCCTATTACATAATCTATAGATTCCGCAATCTTTCTTCCTTGGGACTCGCTGTAACAAGCATTTAAGATTACACAATTTACTTTATCAGCTACTAAGCTGAATAACTTACCTAATGCTATTGGAGG
>JAGQXH010000807.1 GCA_020436695.1 Lewinella sp.
TAGTCAATAGTCAGCAGTCAGTAATTTTTTGCTGGGGTTCAAATGGTGTCGGAATTCCATCTGCCGATAGTCACCTGCCGACTGCCGACTAATAAAAACGAAGTGGTAAATTTACGTGAAAAAATGAAAGTTGCAGTAGTTCAGGCGGGGAGTATCCTATTTAATACTCCGGCCACCCTGGAAAAAATGAAGAGACTCATCGCTGAAGCCTCAGCCGGAGGAGCCCGTCTGATCCTGTTTCCGGAGGCATTCATCGGAGGTTATCCCCGGGGGCTTGGATTTGGTACGGTAGTCGGAAGCCGGTCTCCACACGGCCGGGAGCAATGGCTGGATTACTACCGGAGCGCAGTGGAGATCCCCGGGCCGGAGATAGCTGCCATCGGTAGTTGGGCCAAACAACACAAAGTGTATATAGCAGCCGGGGTTATTGAAAGATCCGGTGGCACGCTTTATTGTACATTAGCTTATTGGGGGCCTGACGGTAATCTTCTGCACTATCACCGCAAACTAAAACCCACTGCGTCCGAGCGCCTGATCTGGGGGGAAGGCCAAGGAAAAGACCTGCAGGTGCTCGATACGGAGCTGGGTAAGGTCGGTGGTCTCATCTGCTGGGAAAATTACATGCCACTGGCCCGCATGGCCTTTTACGAACAGCAGGTAGAATTGTATCTGGCTCCGACGGCCGACCAAAGGGATACCTGGTTGCCCAGCATGCAGCATATTGCCTGTGAAGGCAGGTGTTTCGTTCTGACCTGTAATCAGTTTGTGAATAAAACCATGTACCCGGCTGATTACCAATCGGAAATTGAAGGCCTATCTGACATCGTAAGTAGGGGTGGGAGCGCCATTGTCGATCCCCTGGGTACTGTGATCGCCGGCCCGATCTGGGATCAGGAAAGAATCGTTGCTGCGGATATTGACCTGAAGGCAATAGCCAAAGGAAAATTTGATTTCGATGTGACGGGGCATTATGCGCGGCCGGATGTATTCAACTTTGATTGGAAAATGAAAGCAGATCATTGAGGCATAATGGACAGCTTGCGGAAGCAGGCTGACACATCCGGCTGTTTATTTTGAAAAATTCAGCCGCTGCAATAATTCCTCCTTATTTCCCTCGCTGACTGGGATCTCAAAAGCGCCGATCTGTATCTGCTGATTACGAATGGATTCGATCTTGTCCAGGTTGACGATGTAGGATTTGTGGACCCGCATAAAGCCCTGAACAGGTAATTTCTCCTCGATAGCTTTTAGGGTGGATTTGGTAATGACCGGTTTTTTTGCCGTTTCCAGATAGATCTTCACGTAATCTTTCATACTTTCCACGTGAGTCACTTCCGGAATATTGATCTTTACCAGTGCATATTCTACATGGACAAAAAAGGCAGTAGGTTGCGATTCAGGACTGAAAGGCGACTGCTGAACGGCTGCATTTGGGTCGGGCATTTGGGCCAACAACTGCTTTTGGCGATGTATTTCATAAGCCCGGTAAGCCGCTTTGGTAAAACGCTCCAGACTCACGGGCTTCATCAGGTAGTCGACTACTTCCAGGTCATAACCTTCTACGGCGAATTGCTCGTAGGCCGTCACCAGGATCACCAGCGGCGGTTCTCGCAGGCTGCGCAGCAATTTGGTGCCGGTCATCCCTGGCATCTGAATATCGAGGAATAATAGATCGATAACGCCTTTAGTCAGAAAATCCATGGCTTCGAAGGCATTCTTACAGCTCCCGGCCAGTTCCAGGAACGGTAGTTGCCGGATGTTCTCTTCCAGTAAATTGCGTGCCAGACGTTCGTCATCAACGACCAGACAGCGAAGCTTCATGGATCAATTTTTTTTGTTGCTGCATTAATTCCACTGCGGGATCGGTGAGTTGTAGGCGGAGGCTGATGGTGTACCAGTTTTCGTTTTGTTCTATTTGTAATTGATGCGTCTTGGGATAAAGCAATTCCAGCCTCCTCCGTACATTCTTTAAACCGATGCCCGAGCTCGGATCTTTATCTTCTTCCGTTTCCGGGCCTTTTTTATTTCTGACTGAGAAATCGAGGACATTCCCCTTAATGACCACCTGAACATCGATCAACGGATCCTGCACCAGACCCACACCATGCTTGAAGGCATTTTCCACAAAAGGAATGAGCAACATCGGATCGATCTCGAGATGGTCCGGAGAACCGGAAATGTCGAGCGTTATGGATACATCTTCTTCAAAGCGAACGCGCTGCAGATCGATATAATTCTTGAGATAATTAATTTCTTTTTCCAAAGACACCGCATCTTCCCCCGAGCTGTACAACATATACCGGATCAACTCAGACAACTGAATGGTTACCCGCTCGGCCATATCCGATTTGGAGCGGATGAGGTAGACAATACTATTGAGTATGTTGAACATGAAATGCGGACTGATCTGAGAACGCAGAAAAGACAGTTCGGATTTCAAACGCTCCTGCTGTTCTTCCTGTTGGGCTTTTTCCTGACGGTTGTAATAAGTGATAAAACCGTAGCCGGTACTCACAGCGGTGGCAAACAATACCGGTATGATCGACCAGAAAACAACATTGTGTTTGAGACGAAGATCTTCCGGCACCCATCCCATCCGAATCCCATACTGGATGAGCGAAAAGAATGCGATCAATGCCAATAGATAGAGCAGATAGGTGGATACTCCCCGTCGTTGTAATACACGAGGGATCAACCATTCGGTATTAATAAGAAAAAGGGGAATATGAGCAAGCCCACCGGGAATGAGATAAATGGCATACTGCCGCCAGCGTTCGTTCTCACCGGCGTTAATAATGGGTAGCCCGATCCACACTGTCCATAATACAATATGGAAAACAATGGGTAGGAGATTACCGGAACTCAAATTTGCACCTATACGGTTCATACGCTTTATTCATGCCGCGTCCTGTGGCGGGACTTTCGGCTATGTTTGAAGCTTTAATAGCCAGTCGTAAGTCATAAGTTGAGTAAATCTAGTTTTATGGAAATTCGTACAACTCAGCTTATGACTCAACGACTTTTCAGACTATTGATGCTAAAAGTATATCTAAAAAGCTGGAACGAACAAGTAGCGGCGAAAAAAAGGGGAGATGTGGCGACAAAACCCGAAAATGAGTCTTTCTAACAGTAGAAATGCGCAAATCTGCCCTGTTCCGGACTTCATCGCCACATTCTCCGCCGCTATCTACTTGTCCCGATTTACCGGTTACAATCGCTAATCTTTGCGTCGCAATCATTGTTCATCTAAATAGAAAAACAGATTCGACAGTTTAAAAATCGCCAAAACGATCAATATCACTGACCGACTGTAGGAACAAATAAAAAAAACAAGCTATGCAATCGTTTGGAAGAACACTCCTGGTTCGCCTGTCACTTTCTCTCCTGTTTATTGTAGCATTTTTCATTACTGATTACGCACAGAGACCTGGTGGTAATCCCGGGGCCTGGAGCCGTGGTGCCGCGCAAACCGGCCGGCTTTACGGGAAAGTGGTCGATGAAGACGGTAAAGGAGTGGCTTATGCCGCTGTACAACTGTTCGGTATGAAATTCGACTCTACTTCCCGTTCTATGCAGGAACAACTGATTACCGGACAGATTACTGAAGATAATGGTGATTTTAGTTTGGAAAACGTGCCCATGCGCGGTGAGCTCAAGTTGAAGATCTCCTTTTTGGGCTTTGGTGATGTGGAGCAAACTGTAGCCTTTGATAAAGGCGATTCTGAAAAGGATCTTGGTAACATCAGTTTAACCTCAGATGCCGAAAATCTGGAAGAAGTTGTCGTAACCGGTCAGGCTA
>JAGQXH010000808.1 GCA_020436695.1 Lewinella sp.
GAGCGCTGTACCGTCCAGCATCAGGGCCGGCAATTGATAGCAGAGCGACTTGCCTCCTCCGGTGGGCATGATAACAAAGGTATCGTTACCGTTCAAGACACTTTTAATAATAGCCTCCTGATTCCCCTTGAATTTATCAAACCCGAAATAACGATCTAAGGCTATTTGCAAGTTTTCTTTGGACACGGTCATGGTTGGAATTCTTTTCTCTGATTAATTTGGCGACTTTGCATGAATAATCACCACCATCATTATAGTGGTGTATAAGGTTCAGCGTAAAATGATTTTCGGTAATTATACCGGCTGCACGGCTTTTCTTTGGAAATGGCTGTAATATGCAGAAGCAGCGAAAAATGAATATGGAATGACTACCTTAAATTTAAGGAAATTTCATTGTTTTTCGCTTTTCTACGGCGTTTTTTTCGATTTTTGCCGTTTTATTATACCTGGGGATTTAAAAAGCCGTCAAAGATAAAAAAACTGGTGTGGAATTCGAAAATTTAATTGTTAAAACAGCCCTGCAAACCATTGATATTGAAGCAACCACCCTGCTTGAACTCAAGAAAAGTATTGATCCTTCATTTATTAGCTGTGTCGAAGCCATTTACGCCTCTCCCGGACGTTTGGTGGTCACCGGGATCGGCAAAAGTGCCATCATTGCTCAGAAGATCGTAGCTACCTTGAATTCCACCGGTACCCCTGCTCTTTATATGCACGCTGCCGACGCTATTCACGGGGATCTGGGCATGGTTCGGCCGGACGATCTGGTGATGTGTTTGTCCAAAAGCGGCGAGACGGCGGAGATCAAAGTACTGGTACCGCTGGTCAAAACACTGGGCAGTCGCCTCATTGCGATGGTGGGACGAAGAAACTCCTATCTGGGCACTCAGGCGGATTTCCTGTTACACACTCCGGTCACCCGGGAGGCTGATCCCAATAACCTTGCGCCTACGGCCAGCACAACCGCTCAGATCGCCATGGGAGATGCGCTGGCCACTGCCCTCCTGGCCCTGCGGGGATTTACCCCACACGATTTTGCTCAGTTCCATCCGGGAGGTGCCCTGGGGAAACAGATGTACCTACGGGTGCAGGACCTGTATCCACTCAACGAAGTGCCGGCAGTGAGGCCGGAGGCCAGCCTGCAGGAAGTGATCCTTGAGATGACGGCAAAATGCCTGGGCGCTACGGCCGTACTGGACCCGCAGGGGAATCTCAATGGCATTATTACGGACGGCGATCTTCGTCGGATGCTGGAAAAGAAACCCGGCCTGGATCAACTCACTGCCGCCGATATCATGAGCATCTCGCCGAAAACCATTTTGCATGATGCCCTGGCGGTTAAAGCGCTGGAAATTTTACGTCAGCATAGTATCACGCAATTAATCGTCCTGAAAGATGGACGATATGTGGGCATGGTGCATTTGCATAATTTGGTGAAGGAGGGGTTGGTGTGATCTTTTTTGTTTTTTAATTTTAAAATTAAATAGAAAAGTTGTATATTGTACTTGTCATCCCAGTTCCCAATCATAGGTTAATAAATAAAGACAACGTTTTCCCTTCAAATCATAGGTTCACACTTCAATTCAGCGATAACGGGAATCACTTTTTTCGTCGACGATCACATTTGGGCGGATGCCTCTTGTGAATGGGCGGTAGTTTACAGAACAGTCAGTTGACAACGTTCTGCCGGGCTATCAGCGTCATTCGGAGGCCGGACGTTACCCGGAATGCGTGGTAAGGTGGTGGGCGGGCTATTTTTTTCCCACCCATATAATGGTGTGCCCCTCGCCGAGGCCGGCCGGCCGGTTCGGGTCGGACCTATGCTGTTATTATGCCATTGCGGAATGGAAAAACACCAATATTCCATTTTATCTCATCTATCAAAGTGATGAAAAAGTTAACCGGAATAATTTTTGCATTGCTATTTGTGGTGTTTGCTTATACAATGCTTGATCTGTACTTGATCCGGGGGCATTTTTTATCTGATTTCCTGGATTGGGAAACGATGCCGGCGAAGTCAGATACCTGGCTCAATATGACCTACGAAGTGATTCCCGGGCCAGATCGTACTTATCAGTTCAAATTGACCAATCATTCCCTGATACCCAAATTCATTTTGGTGTATCGCAATGAGGAGTTATTCTATTCATTAACTGATTCTATTCTGATAGAATATGCTTTGCGGACCAAACTGAGTTACAGAAATTGGCAACGGGATCAGGGCGCCGGTTTTGATTGTGGTACCGGCCTGGGTTTTGTTAGTATCAACCCTTTTGAGTCTTTTGAAATGCAGAAGGATTACTTCAGTCTGACCCAGTATTACAGTTTGTATAGTGACTTGACCTTTCATCGTGGAGTGCTACATTATGATCCCATTTATGGAGCATTGTTGTTTTCCAGAGGCCCGGCATATGACATAAAATGGAATGAAGCGAGTCCTTTGACATATTCTGATTCTCTTGAGGTGAAGTTCTTTTTACCCGTCTACGATCTTTTCAAGGGACGTCACTATAAACTTTATTCCAATCCGATAAAACTAGCTTATCTGGATCTGATCGAATCTTATAAAAAGTCGAGATCGGCCAGGTAAGGCGGTCACGGTATAGATTGGATGAAGTAGTCTTTTTCTTTGCTGAGGTCCAGCCAACTGTATTTACCCTCCAGTTCGGCAATCTGGCTGAGTTGCCTTTCGCAGAATTTGCGGTGTCCTGCGGTATTTTCGTGAAAAGGCCGATGGCGTGCCGCCTGTAAAATGCTTTGTACCTTGTCGTAGATCTCCAGGGTATCCTTGGTAATACAGGATGCCTTAAAAAACTCCCACACATAATCAACCGCCATCTCATTAGGATGGATCAGATCCTTTGCATAAAAACGATAATCTCGCAAATCATCCAGGACCAGCTCATAGGCAGGAAAGTAATGTACAAATTCCAGCGCCTTAACCAGTTCGTCGGCGGCTAAAACAAGAATGGCCTTGCTCCGCTGGTTTTCCACCAGTCCATCCCGGATATGACGCATCGGGCTCACAGAGATCAGCACCTGCAGGTCAGGCTGCAATGCTTTCCACTCTTCCAGCAGGTTCAGATAATTAAAAATAAAATCTTCAGCCGGCAGGCGTACCCGTTCAAAAGCAGAACCGGGGAGCTTGTGGCAGTTGGCAACGAATGCTCCGGTCTGTTTGTTCTGAAAGGCATAAGCAGTGCCGAAAGTGAGCATCACCCGATTGATCTTTGGCCATTCCGACCGTATTTTCCGGATGGAGCTCCGCATCTGCTCGAGTGCCGTTGTCCGGTCGGGATGAGAAAAACGACCATGAAAAGAGAAGTGATGCCAAAGGTCCTGATGCTGAAACAGGTCATCTTCCTCAATCTCATCATCGGAGGCTAAAAAATACAATGCGTCTATCAGAGATAGAGGATTGTATAAAATGCCGAATGGGTTGAGATGCAAACCAAACTTATGATCCGAAAGTCGCTGCCCGATGTGCTCGGCAAAACAACTACCCATGGAAAGAATGGTATCCTGATATTGGAGTTGGAATGGACTTTCAGAGGGTGGGAGCTGGGTGCGAAAATCCATATACAGAAATTACTGTTTATCAGTTACTCTTTAGTCACACTAGTGGATAGTACTTAGTTGGGGTTGTGTAGAAAATCTTTCCGTCTTTCCCTAAAGATAACTGAAAAATAACGTTTGAGTTGAAAGCGTGGGCGGTTCTCCCTAAGGGGAGTCAGAGGGGCTGAGCTAAGGCAACCCAAACATTATTTTTTATCAAAATCACTGGTTGG
>JAGQXH010000809.1 GCA_020436695.1 Lewinella sp.
TGGATCGACTGGTAACTGACCGTTAACAAACTGATGAACATAACTATCAGGGCTGCCAAAGCAAAGATCCACCAGCCCAGATCGATCTGAAAAGCAAAATTTTGTAGCCACAGTTTCATAAAATACCAGGCAATTGGGGTGGCAATAAGCAGTGATATGAACACCAGCCTGAGAAAACCCTGGGATAAGAGCCGGACGATACTGGCCACTGATGCACCCAGTACTTTTCTGATACCGATCTCTTTGGTTTTTTGTGAGGCAACAAAAGTGATCAGACCGAATAGCCCCAGGCAGGATACCACGATGGCTATGGTTGCAAACAGGTAAGCCAGTCTACCAATAATCACTTCACCCCGGTACATACTATTGAAAGTATCATCCAGGAATTCAAAATCCAACGGATAATTCGGGAAAACCTCCGACCAGGCCTTTTTCAGATGATCCACACCAGCCGTCGTTGATCCGGCTTTTAGTTTTACCAACATCATGTAGGTATCTTCGGGAGCATACCGGATCATCAGCGGTTCGATCTTATTATGTAGCGAGGCGAAGGGGAAATCTTTGGCGACCCCAACTATCCGATATGGATAATTCATATCTGTGCTCCGGATCGTTTTACCTACCGGGGCATTCAGGCCCAGTTGTGCCGCACCCGTCTCATTGAGCACCACTGCCGCAGTATCTGAACGAATATCCGGGTCAAAAAATCGGCCGTCCACCATCTCGATGTCAAATGCCCCGGCAAAACCGGCTTCCGTATTCAGCATATAGAAATAGTTGGACTGATTTTCCTGTTTTCCTTCCCATTCAAAACCGACATTGATCCATTGGATGTTGACCGGTGTATGGGTCGTGCGCAATACTGTTGCCACCCCCGGATCGCTCAATAGCTTTTCTTTCAACACCTCATACTTCGCTTTAACGGCAGCCGGCATTTCCAGAGAGAGTACATTTTCCCGGTCAAGACCTAAGTGATCATTTTGGATAAGGTCTAATTGCCGGTGTACGGTAATGGTAGAGATGATCAGAATAGCAGATAATGAAAACTGGAAAACCACCAGTGATTTACGTAACAGGGTATTACTACGGTTCGTTACCGGACCGCTTTTCAGTACTTTTGCCGGTTTGAATACAGAAAGCACAAAGGCAGGATAGAGCCCGGCTGTTAGAGTCAGCGTGACGGCCAGCGCCAGGATGCTGGCCCAAAAGGAAAGCTGTTCCCAGGGTATTCGGATAACCAACTGGGTGAAATCGTTCATATAGGGGAGCAGATAGTGAGTAAGCCCTAATGCTGTGGTAAGGGCAATCAGGACAAGCACTCCTGTTTCCAGCAGAAATTGCAGTATCAGATTTGTTTGAAAGGCACCTACCGTTTTACGAATACCCACTTCTTTTGCGCGGGAAGCAGATTGTGCAGTACTTAAATTTATAAAATTGACACAGGCAATGAGGATAAGGAATATGGCTGCTCCGGAAAAAATACGGAGGTATTGGATCCTGCCGCCGGTTGCTATACCCTGCTCGAACTTGGTCCACAGATAATTGTCTTCAAACGGAAACAACATCATGGCTTCTCCACCGACCCCATAGCCATCAGTTTGCTCGTAGATCGGATTCACGTAGTCAGCTACACTTTCGGGGAGTACGCCAGGGGCGAGTCTGGCGTATACGGTGGCCCCTTTCACACTCCAGCTGTGTGCCCATCCTGGTCTGGCTTCGGCTTTGGCTGCGGCATTGGCCAGAAAATCGAACTGCAACGAAGAGTTCTTTCCCATTTTTTTGTAGACCCCGGCAATCGTTATAGTGTTCTGATCATTGATCTTAACTCCCGCACCAATGCTCTTTTCCTGCCAGTCGTCACCGATGAGTTTCCGGGCCAGTTCATCGGAAATAAATGCGGTGAACAGCTCCTGTTCGGCTACCTCAAGACCGCCGATGATCATCGGGAAATCAAAGACCTCGAAGACAGAGGTACTGCCCCAGGCCCCGTCCGCTTTCAGGATATTATCTTCGTACTGCATCATCACCTCTTCGCCGTCTTCAAAAAAGGCCGCATTTTCAACACCTTCGTATTCGTTCAGGAGCGTGTACAGGGCATATGGTGCCGCCCCCTGGGTAAAGGTGATCTCACCGGCATCCGAAACGCCATTGAAATAAGCCCGGTACAGCCGGTCTCCATCGGGGTGAAATCGGTCAACTGTTCTTTCGAAATTTACCCACAGCAGGATCAGCAGACTACAGGTCAGACCCAATACCAACCCCAGGCTGTTGATAAAAGTATAAAGTGGGTTTCTGGAAAAATTCCGGAGAGCGATTTTAAGGTAATTGCGGAACATGGTTTAGCTTATTTTACATCATTAGGTGATCTTTCTTCAGTGCTCACTCCTGCACCACAGCCTTGCCCGAGCCCGTCAATACCTGGATATTCACACCTTCATTACCGAAGCGCTTAATTTTTACTAGTTTTCTTTGACTTCTCCGGATCTGGGCTTCCTCTTCCATTTCTTTGTCGAAGGAGAACGGAGCTTTAATGGAACCGTCCCTCTTGTTGCATTTCATGGTAAGTACTCCACTGAAGGAATGTCCGTCAAAGTCGACGGAAGCATTACCGGATCCGGAAGCTACGGAAACATCTCCCTGGGTAACATCACCTAATACAACGGAGGCATTGCCGGAGCCGGAATTAAAGGAAGAACCTGAAGTGATCTCCAAATCCGTCCCTTCGACGTTTCCACTACCGGTATTTGCGGAAAAACCTCCGATAGAACGGTGGATAGAGATATCTCCACTCCCGGTATTGAACTGGCCTTTACCTTCATAATCTTGGGCAGTGATATTTCCCGAACCGGTTTGGAAGGTGATCCGGCCGGTACTCTTGTTCATTTTTAGCCGGCCACTACCGGTACGCCAGGAAATGTTGCCCCGATAATCCTCGATGGATACATTACCGGAAGCAGCCTGTCCGTCGATCTCTGCTTCTACTCCTTTAACGGACAGATCACCAGATATCAGGTTACCTTTCAGTATTAAACCAGCCGGCATTTCCAGTTCCCAGCTGGAGGAAGTGTAGGTGGCATTTTTTTTGTTCTTTTCGAAGATCTTCAATCGGCTACCGGACTGTTCTACCTTTACCAGGAAATCGTCTTCATCATAAACGCCCTTGACCCGGAGTTTTTTCGAATTGGATGGCACCAGCTTTACGCTACCGGTAAGTATTTCCAGATCAATTGCTTCAACATTTTCGAAAGTCTGGTCATAGGACAAGGCGGTCGGAGTTGTTAAGAACTTTTCAAGCGTTTGATCGTACGACAAGGCAGTCTGATCTGTTAAAAACGTTTCTTTGATATTCTGAAATGAATAGAGCGCAAGCAGGCTGCCAACACTTAGGAGGAAGGAAAGGGCTTTGTTTTTCATCGGACTTGTGATTAAAATTTATCAAAAGCGTATGTTATCGTTCATGAAACTCCCAAAGAATATGCCAGACTTTACATTTGATTAATAGTCAATGTGTTGTATTGGGATTTGCTTCGAAAACTCATTATGGAATAATGCACAAACGAACGATGAGTGTTCGAAAACGAACAGTGGTTTAGGGCTATGCTACCCAAAATGGGTATAGCCTGCAAAATGATCCAGGGAATTTGTAGAAAAGTCCAAACTATTCTTGTCCGTCTTTCAGTACCAATACGCTATTATTCCTGCTTCTCTCGGTACCGCTCAAACCACGCCAAAATATGCTCCACTTTGGTGATCAACTGGCTAGGCCGGTTGGAAATAAAGT
>JAGQXH010000080.1 GCA_020436695.1 Lewinella sp.
GCACCTTGGTATTGCGCCCCAATTCAACGCCGGATGCCACAAAAACATTTTGTCCTAGGCTACAATTCGGACCGATCACAGCACCTTCCATGATGTGGCAAAAATGCCAGATCTGGGTTCCGGCCCCGATCCGGCATCCCGGATCGATCACAGCCGTAGGGTGCGCAAAGTACGTGGATGATGCCATATGCTTCAGGTTTACACCTTTGTCCCGATCAACCAGGTTGCCGGTTCACCTCCCATTGCCATTACTTCTGGAAAAAAGAGCGGACGACTTCGCAAATGTATGCTAAACTCTCTTCATCCAATTCCGTATGCATGGGTAGGGAAATGACCGAATTACAGAGCGATTCGGTCACCGGAAGACCACCACGCCCTCTCACCGTCGCCGAGCGGTACGCCTTTTGTTCGTAAAGCGGCACCGGATAGTAGATCATGCACGGCACTTTTTTCTCTTGCAAATGTGCTTGCAAGGCATCTCTTTGTCCATTATTTACGAGCAGTGTATATTGGTGGAAGACATGGGTACTATTAGACTGGCGGGCAGGCCGGGTCAGTTCGGATATACCGGCGAATGCCTGATCATAAAAAGCGGCGGCCCGGCGACGTGCTTCCGCAAAAACATCCAGATGCCGGAGTTTTACCCCCAGAATGGCGGCCTGAATGGCATCCAGCCGTGAATTAACCCCCACCAGGTCGTGGTAATATCTTTGTGCAGACTGCCCGTGATTGGCAACGCTTTTACAGATTACCGCCAGTTCTTCACTGTTCGTATAGACGGCTCCTCCGTCACCGTATGCGCCTAGATTCTTGGATGGATAAAATGAAGTACAACCAATGTCGCCGATCGTTCCGGTCTTTTGTATATGTCCGTCGGCAAAAGTATAATCGGCACCAATGGCCTGTGCATTATCTTCTACGACATAGATGCCGTGTCGGCGGGCGACCTCCATGATCGGCTCCATATCGCAGCTCTGACCAAACAGGTGTACCGGAACCACTGCTTTGGTACGCCGCGTAATGGCCTGCTCGATCAACTCGGCCGTCACATTGAAGGTGGCCGGATCTACATCGACCATGACCGGCTTAAGTTGCAGCAGGGCAATAACCTCGGCCGTAGCAACATAAGTGAAAGCAGGAACGATCACTTCGTCTCCGGGCTCAAGGCCCAATGCCATCAGTGCGATCTGCAGGGCATCCGTACCATTGGCACAGGGGATCACGTGCTTCACCTGCAGGTATTCTTCCAGATCCGCCTGAAATTGCTGTACTTTCGGCCCATTGATATAAGCGGTGGAGGCCAGTACATCCATTACCTCGCGGTCAATTTCTTCCTTGAAGCGCAGGTACTGGTTTTTCAAATCCACCATCTGGATATTGGGGGGTAAGGTCGTCGTCATACGTTACAGTTTATGGGAGCGTTTTATTTTCCCTGCAAAGGTCTCAATTTCCGGCACAATAGCCAAATTTATGGTGTTTAGTAAATTTTGCTGATCCAATCCAGGAGAAATACTTTATTTTGCGCCACCTGTAAAAAAACGTCTGTCATCAAAAACGAAAAACTATGAGTAAGAGCTATTCTTTTATAGTCGTTCTTTTTCTACTTCCCTTATTGGCCTTCCGGTCTGCTCCGTTACAAAACGCCGGCACAACCGATGCTCCAACAGGAGGATGGATCTCTCTTTTCGACGGTCAAACTACCAAGGGATGGCACAGCTATCGCAAAGATTATGTAGGCAACGGCTGGAAAGTTGAAAACGGTGCCCTCGTACTGGATAAAGGCGAAGGACAGGAAGGCGGTGATCTGGTCAGCGATATGGAGTTTGAGAACTACGATCTGCGACTGGAATGGAAAATTGCCCCGTGTGGCAATAGTGGTATCATCTTCAATGCGCAGGAATCTTCTGATTACCAGTATCCGTGGCAGACCGGCCCGGAAATGCAGGTGCTCGACAATAGCTGCCACCCGGACGCCAAGATCATTACGCACCGCGCCGGTGATCTTTACGATATGATCTCCTGCAAAGAAGAAACAGTGCTTCCGGCAAATGAATGGAACAGTGTACGGATCAGGATCAAGAACGGTAAAGGCCAGTTTTGGCTCAACGGCAAAAAGATCGTAAAGTTCACCATGTTTGATGAGGAGTGGGCCAAGATGATCGCCGACAGCAAATTCAAGGATATGCCCGGATTCGGTACTTTCCGCAAAGGCCACCTCGTTTTACAGGACCACGGCGATAAGGTCTGGTTCAGAAATATTCGCGTAAAAGAATTGTGATCAAAAATTAGAACAATATTTGGCCTTCAGTTGCAAATAAATTTATAAATTTGGCCGATAAAGCACACCCCCAAAACGATAAACCATCTGATATTTATTTCTCCCGTCTCTAGAAGTTTCCGCCATACCACTGGGGTTCAAGCATTAGAGAATTTTGGGTTGCATTTCATGAAATAAATCGCTCGCACCCGTTCGGGTGCTTGATGTAAAGGTTCTTTTGAACACAAATAAGTAGCCGATGACCGCTAAGCGGTCATCGGTTTTTATCTTCCCGGGCAACAGCTATTCAATTTCCTGACAATTTTTGTAATATAGCGGTTGTGCTCACAAGGGAAGTTCTGTCCTTTCATTGATGATCACATCAACCACAACAACGATTCGAAAAACCACCCTATATCTCGATGATATCAAGTCGCATATTATCCGCATTTCTCTTACCTTGCCTCTGCCGGGATAGCGGTATTCGGCCTGCCTTCAGTGATCAAGACCGTAGGACCTGGTTTTTAAACACTAAAATCAAAAAGTCTGTGAAACAATTTCTCTATTGTATGCTAACTATGGGCATTATGTTACTGGCTGCTTGTTCCAGTAGCCAACAAGCCACCGGTGGCAAAGCCATCTCATTATTCAACGGTAAGAACCTGGACGGATGGGAGATCTACGGTACCGAAAAATGGTATGTAGATGATGGCGAACTGATCTGTGAAAGCGGCCCGGATAAGGGCTACGGTTATCTGGCCACTACCAGCCAGTACAAGGATTTCGACCTGACGCTTGAATTCCTGCAGGAAGCCAATGGCAACAGCGGGGTATTTTTCCGTTCTTCCATTGAAGGTACCAAGATCACCGGCTGGCAGGCTGAAGTTGCTCCTCCGGGGCACGATACCGGCGGCATCTACGAATCTTATGGACGAGGCTGGTTGATACAGCCGCCCAAAGGATCGGACAGTAGCCTGAAGATGGGTGAATGGAACAAGATGCGTATCCGGGTAGTGGGCGGTAAAGTCACCACCTGGCTCAACGGACATCAGATGATCGAATTGGAGGATGAGAAGATTGGTATGGCCAACGGGCAGATCGCATTGCAGATCCATGATGGTGGAGGGATCAAGGTGCGGTGGCGGAATTTGAAGTTGGTGCAATTGTAATTTCGCGCTTTTATCTAGGAGCAAGACAACTAGAACGTTAAACAACATATTTACCAAAAACTCATAATACATGTCTCGAAAAATAAGAATGGGAATGGTCGGAGGTGGCCGGGGTGCATTCATCGGCGCGGTACACCGTATGGCTGCCGCCCTGGACGGACAGATCGAATTCGTCTGTGGTGCATTCAGCAGTGATCCGGAAAAATCAAAAGCATCCGGAGAAGATTTTTATCTTTCCTCAGACCGCGTTTACGGCAGTTACGCCGAAATGATCGAAAAAGAAAAACAACTGCCCGAAGGCGTACGCATGGATTTTATCTCCATCGTCACCCCTAACCACGTTCACTTCGGTCCGGCGAAAATGGCCCTGGAGAACGGCTTCCACGTTGTTTGCGACAAGCCGCTGGCCTTCAACATGGAAGAAGCGCTGGAACTGGAAAAGCTGGTCAAAGAAACAGGGCTGATCTTTGCGCTCACCCATAACTATACTGGATATCCTATGGTCAAACACGCCCGGGCCATGATCCGCCGTGGTGACCTGGGTAAGATCAGAAAAGTAGTGGTGGAATATCCGCAGGGTTGGCTGGCCACCAAAGTGGAAGATACCGGATCAAAGCAGGCCGGATGGCGTACCGACCCCAGTCGCTCGGGTATTGCCGGTGCCATGGGAGATATTGGGACTCATGCCGAAAACCTGGCGGAATACATTACCGGGCTGCGCATCAAAGAGATCTGCGCTGACCTGACCGCTTTCGTAGAAGGCCGGGCCCTGGATGATGACGGCAATGTCCTGCTGCGTTTTGACAACGGCGCAAAAGGTGTACTCCACGCCAGCCAGATCTCCGTTGGAGAGGAGAATAACCTCAACGTCCGGGTATACGGCGAGAAAGGCGGACTGGAATGGCATCAGATGGAGCCGAACACCCTGGTAGCCAAATGGCTGGATCAACCCACCCAATTGTTGCGCACCGGCGTTGGAGAACTCTCTCCTGAATCGGCAGCCCATACCCGTATTCCGGCCGGACATCCCGAAGGTTACCTTGAAGCTTTTGCCAGCATCTACCGCAATTTTGCTTATTGCGTGCAGGCCCGCCTGGCCGGCAAAAAGCCCGATCCATTATACGAAGATTTTCCTACGGTAAGCGACGGTGTGCGGGGCATGCGTTTTATTGAACGGGTAGTGGCCTCCAGCAACAGCGACGAGAAATGGTTACCATTTGATTAAATGGAGTCTGCCAGTCGATCAGTCGTAAGTCGGTCAGTCTCTGATTTACAACTGACTGACTCACGACTCACAGACTAACGCATCTTGAAATATATATTTTCCATCTTCTTCTTAGTCTGCGTCCTGATGGTCCACGCTCAGGTCGACATCCTCGATTCCGGTGGACCGATCATGCCCCAGCAGGCAGCTTATGATGTTACTTTTTACAGCATTGACCTTACCGTAGATCCGGACGAAAAGCACATCGAAGGGAGTGTCGATATTCAGGCCGATGTGGTTCAACCCCTGGCTTATTTCGTACTGGACCTGGATACCATGTTGCAGATCAGTAAGGTTGAAGAACAAACAGCGACCGGATGGCGGCCCTGCAATCTCAATCGCGATATCGGCAAAGTATGGATCCCGATGGGGCACACCCGTCAGCCGGGAGAGCGCATTCATCTGCGGGTACATTATGGCGGGAATCCGCGAGTAGCCCCAAATCCGCCCTGGAACGGAGGTTTCACCTGGAAACAAACACCCTCCGGAGCTCATTGGGTAGCGACCACTTGCCAGACTAACGGTGCCGATCTGTGGTGGCCTTGCAAAGACCACGTTTCGGACGAACCAGACTCAGTAGCCATCAACATCAAAGTGCCGGACCCACTGGTAGTGGCCTCTAACGGCCATTTACTAAAAGTGGACAACGAAGCCGGTTGGCGGACTTACCACTGGCTGGTATCCAATCCGATCAATATCTACGATGTTGCCCTCAATATCGCACCTTACGAAACAATTGAAGGGGAACTGAAATCGGTCGACGGTTCTACCTTTCCGGTAGTTTTTTATGTATTACCGGAAGATCTGGAAAAAGGAAAAAAGCTCTTCCCGGAAATCCTGGATCATCTGCGTTTCTTCGAAAAATTTTGCGGCCCCTACCCTTTCCGGTCGGATAAATACGGTGTCGCTCAAACCCCTCACCTGGGCATGGAACACCAGAGCATCATCGCCTACGGAGCCAATTTTAATAACGGCTCGATGACCGGCGGCAAAGACTGGGGTTTTGACGCCTTGCATCACCACGAGCTGGCGCACGAATGGTGGGGCAATCTGGTGACCAACTTCGACTGGCGCGATATGTGGTTGCACGAGGGTTTCGGCTCCTACATGCAGGCCCTGTACGTCGAAGAGCTATCCGGCAAGGAAGGCTACCGGGAGTATATGGCACGCGCCCGCTTTTTCCGCAACACCCTGGCCGTGGCTCCTTTAGCTACCCGTAGCGCAGCGGAGATCTACCGGGCCCCCATTTATACAAAAGGAGCCTGGATACTGCATACCATGCGATATGTGATCGGTGACGATGCATTCTTCAAGGCTCTCCGGCGCATGGCCTATCCCGATCCGGCTATGGAAAAGGTAACGGATGGCTCACAGACCCGTTTTGCCACGACGGCTGATTTTCAAACGATCTGCGAAGAAGCTTCCGGCAAAAAACTGGACTGGTTCTTTGATCTGTACCTCCGGCAACCCGCACTGCCGACGCTCCACTCCGAAATAGCCGACGGCGAATGGCGACTCTCCTGGGAGACTCCGGATGATCTGCCTTTTCCCATGCCGATAGAATTCATGCTGGATGGCAAGCTCGTGCGTAAGGAGATCCCCAAAGAAGGGCTCACCATTAAGATAAAGAAAGGAGATCAGCCCGAGCTGGATCCATCTGGCTGGGTATTGATGGATGTGAAGTAAAGTACATTAAATAAAAGCATTCAAAATAACAACGATGAAGACAATTAAAGGACCCGCTATCTTCTTAGCACAATTTATGGGCGATGAAGCCCCCTTCAATTCACTGGATAACATTTGCAAATATATGGCTGACCTGGGTTATAAGGGAGTACAGATACCCACCTGGGACGACCGCCTGATCGACCTGAAAACTGCCGCTGAAAGCAAAGACTACTGTGATGAACTTAAAGGTAAAGTAGGCCAGTACGGACTGGAGATCACCGAGCTGTCTACCCACCTCCAGGGGCAACTGGTGGCCGTGCACCCCGCCTATGACTCTATGTTCGATGGTTTTGCACCGGCAGAAGTACATAACAATCCCAAAGCCCGCACGGAATGGGCCGTTCAGCAGGTCACCTGGGGAGCAAAAGCCAGTCGAAATCTCGGGTTAGACGCTCAGGTAACCTTCCCGGGGGCCTTATTGTGGCCGTTCATGTATCCCTGGCCCCAACGGCCGGCCGGACTGGTGGAAATGGGCTTTGGCGAACTGGCCAAACGCTGGAAACCCATCCTGGATGCACACGAAGAGGCAGGCGTGTATGCCTGCTATGAGCTGCACCCGGGAGAAGATCTCCACGATGGTGCCAGCTTCGAGCTGTTCCTCGATGCAGTGGATGGTCATCCGCGGGCCTGCATTAATTACGATCCCAGCCACTTTATTCTGCAGGGCCTGGATTATCTGCAATTCATCGATTTCTACCACGAGCGGATCAAGGCTTTCCACGTGAAGGATGCGGAGTTCAATCCTGATGGTAAACAGGGGGCTTACGGCGGCTACCAGAGCTGGGTGAACCGCGCCGGCCGTTTCCGCTCTCTGGGCGACGGACAGGTGGATTTCGGCGGCATCTTCAGCAAGCTCAGTCAATACGATTACGACAGCTGGGCCGTACTGGAATGGGAGTGCTGCATCAAGAGCCCGGAACAGGGCGCTGCCGAAGGAGCACCTTTCATTCAGGATCATATCATTCAGGTGACAGCCAAAGCTTTCGATGACTTTGCCGGAGGAGGTGTGGATGAAGAAGGCAACAAGCGGGCATTAGGTCTGATCTAAGTATCATCTTTTCTGCCAATAAGCACCGGGAAAGCCGCCAGATGATATTGATCATTCCGGCGGCTTTCTTTTTACCATATCTTCTATATTTGTAGCAAATCAGGTTTATCCGAACATGAGAATCTCAATAGGCACTATCTTCTTTTTCACCTGTCTTGTCTTCAGCATTTCTACCGTATCCGCCCAGGAATTCACCCAGGTGATCAGAGGTAAGATCTCGGATGTAGATACCGGACAGCCACTGATAGGGGCCTCGGTACAGTTATTGCCTTCCGAAATTGGAACAACTACGGATACGGCCGGGCGTTATCGCCTCGAAGGAGTGCCGGTCGGACGCTATCAGTTAAAGGTCAGCTATGTCGGCTATCAGTCGGTCATTATTCCGGAAATGTATCTTACATCGGCCAAAGAGGAAGTCCGGGATATATCCCTGGCCGAAGAGGCGTCACAACTGGATGCCATTGTAGTAAGGGCGCCGCGAAGCGATATCTATACCTCCTCTCCTACGGTAAAAACTCTAACGGTAGAAGAGACATTGCGTTTCCCGGCCACTTTTTTCGATCCGGCCCGACTGGTAACCACTTTTGCCGGCGTAGTACAGGATAATGATCAGGGTAACGGTATTTCGATTCGTGGTAATTCTCCGAACAGCATCCTTTGGCGACTGGAAGGGGTGGATATCGTCAATCCCAACCATACACCCAACGCAGGAACACTGAGCGACCGGGTAACGGTGAATGGCGGCGGAGTAAATATTCTGAGTGCACAGTTGCTTTCCACTTCCTATTTTTATACCGGTGCCTTCCCCGCAGAATACGGCAATGCACTCAGCGGTGTCATGGATATGCGCCTGCGCCCGGGGAATAACCAACATTACGAATTTACGGGACAAGCCGGCCTCATCGGTCTCGAACTGGCCACTGAAGGGCCTTTCAGTAATGATTCTGAAGCCAGTTATCTCGTAAATTACCGCTATTCCTTCGTCGGTTTACTTAGCCTGATCGGTGTAAATCTGGGCGATGAAGAGATCACTTTTCAGGATCTTTCTTTCAACCTTGTATTTCCGGGTCAGAAAGGTAGTGAGCTTACTTTTTTCGGTATGGGCGGCCTGAGCGAGAACAATTTCTATGCTGAGCGGGACAGCAGTCAATGGGAGATCCGCAAAGACCGCTACGATATCCGTTTTCGCTCTCAGATGGGTGCATTGGGACTTACGTATAAGACACCGGTCGGCAATAAGGGACTCTGGCAAGCTGCGGCTGCCTTTTCCGGCCTGACCAGTACCCGCCTGGGCGACCGGCTGGACAATAATTACCAACCGGTGCGCCTGGAAGACGATGTCTACGACCAGAGCAAACTATCAGTACATTCATTTTATCAGTATAAGATCAGTCCCGCCAACCGGATAAGACTGGGAATTAATGCCACCCGTCACGGGTATGACATACTTTCCCAGCAAAATATCGGAGATACCCCGGTCAGCGGCAGTGGCAACGGATTACTATTGCAACCCTACGTAAACTGGCAAACCAAATGGTCGGCTGATCTCACTACTAACATAGGCCTTCATTACAGCAATTTTACGTTCAATGGCAGCAGTGCCGTCGAGCCCCGTGCCTCATTGGAATGGGCTGTCAATCCAAACAATCGCTGGAGCATCAGTTACGGTCTGCACAGTCAGTTGCAGCAACCTCAACTGTATTTCTCTTCCGCCTCTGATCAAAATCAGGATCTGGCGCTGACCAAGGCGCATCACCTGGTGTTGAGTTATCAGCGTATTTTATCTTCCGGCTCGCGCTTGTCCGCCGAGCTGTATTATCAATCGCTGTTCGACGTACCGGTTTCCCGGCAACCTTCTTCTTTTTCCGCGCTCAATCTGCTGGAAGGCTTTATCGACGAGCCGCTGGTCGACGAAGGGACAGGGACCAACTACGGTATAGAACTGAGCCTGCAACGCTTTGTATCCAAAGGTTTTTACTATCTGCTGAATGCCACCGGCTACCAGTCCAAATATACCGGATCGGACGGCATCGAACGCAATACCCGCTTTAATGGCAACTATATATTCAATGTTACAGCAGGCAAGGAATGGCAGCGGATCACCAAAAAGGGAAAAGACCGCCTGCTGGGCATCAACTTCCGTGTTGCTTATATCGGTGGTTTTAGAGATACGCCCATCGATGAAGCGGCTTCCCGGGCGGCGGGTCGCACGCTTTACCAAAACGATCTGGCTTTCAGCATCCGACAGAAAGCCTATTTCCGTACCGACCTGCGCTTTTATCTGAAACGGAACAAAGTCAATGCCAACCGTACCCTTTCGCTGGATATCCAAAACCTGACCAATGCCGAAAATGAGGCTTTCCGCTACTACGATGCCCAGCAGAATACCGTTGTAGTACAACATCAATTGGGCATTATCCCCATGCTAAGTTATCGCGTGGAATTTTAGCAATTAAAAAAACTCAAACTATATGCAAAAGACCATTCACATTATCGTTACCATACTTTTCCTGCTCTTCGCTGCCGTACAATATAATGACCCGGACGGCTGGAAGTGGATCCTGATCTATCTGTTTGTCGCCGGTATTGTCGGATTCGGTACGGTGGGGCGCCGCGATAAAACGGTCATACTGGCTGCCATCGGCATTTCCGGTATCTGGATGCTTACTCTTATACCCGATTTTATCCACTGGATTCGGATGGGCATGCCGACTATAGTAGGCCATATGAAAGCGGAAGCGCCACATATTGAATTGACACGGGAGTTTCTGGGGCTGGTGATCATATTAGCTGCTCTTTGGTGGCAATATCGGCTGGTTAAGAAAGCTGAAGTTTAGATTTGTTTGTAATTTTAATTTTTAAAACTTTTTTATTAAATTGCGCAAAACCAAAAATAAATGGTTACGCGCGATCTCTTATGGAAAGGGATCATCACCAGCCTGGTAGATGATTTCCTGGCATTTTTCTTTCCTGAATTTATTGACCGGTTCGATCTCGAACGTGGGGTTGAGTTTTTGGATCAGGAACTAGTCCAGTTGTTTCCGGAATCTGAAGAAACAGCCCGGTATGTAGATCGATTGTTGAAGGTTTATCTCAAAAACGGTAACCCGCATTATTTTTTAATCCATGTAGAAATCCAGGGATACACCGATCTCAAATTCTCAGAGCGGATGTTCATTTATTTTTACCGTTTGTACGACCGATATAGACTACCGATGACTGCACTTGCCATTTTCACTGACGCTACAACCTCTTTTCATCCCAGAGAATTTAAGTACAGTTTTCTAAATACGGAACTGATCTATCGCTATCAAACATATAAACTTATGGATAAGGTGCTGGAGGAATTAAATAAAATGAGTAATCCCTTTGCCATTGTTATGGAGGCAGCACGGATCACCCTGGAAAGGAGTATCGGCAACGATGAAGCCATTTATGATAACAAATTCAGACTGATCCGTAAACTCATTGATCAAGGCTATGAACGAAAAAAGATCCAGACTATATTGGGCTTTATCGCCTATTATCAACCCTTTTTTGAATCAAAATATTCACGTAAATTTGAAAAAAAGGTAAATAAAATGGCTGCTACAAAAGGACTGCTGGAATTAATCAAAGAGGAAATGTTACGTCAAAATCGAGAAGAAGGACGAGAAGAAGGGCGTGAGGAGGGACGAGAAGAGGGACGCAAAGAAGTCATTATCCAATTGTTAAGAAGCGGATTGCATCCAGTTGAAATTGCTCAAATAACTAAAATTTCGGTAGAAGAATTACTGTCCATCCAAAACGAAATCAAGCCTGACAATTAGTTGAAGCATTTCACCCGGTTGTCCAACTACGTACATCAGGTGTTCATTTCTGAACAAAACAACAAACTCTTATTTTACCCAAAAAACTAATAATCAAATACTTATAAACACTGGCACAGCTATTGCAAAAGCTTTTCATCTAATTTGGATATCCAAGACATAACCACTAGTTCTCGATTGCCATGCAACTTAAATTCCTGGTGCAACTTGCCCGACAGTCCCGCAGACATCCTTTGTTTTACGGCTTAAACCTGGCAGGTCTTTCCCTCGGCATTGCCTGTGCTTTTGTACTATTCAGCTACGTCCGACAGGAATGGAGTTTCGACCGTTCCATCCCAGGTGGAGAAAACATCTACCGGATCGGCACCAACTTCATGGATATGGGAGGCTTTGCCGTCAGCCAGGAAGCCCTGCAACCGGTGCTGGCGGATCGTTGTCAGGCAGTAGCCTACGCCACCCGATTCAAAGGCCGAAGCGATCTATCCTTTCTGATCGACCTACAGGAAGTTTCACTGGAACGGGCCATCTTTGCCGATACCAATTTTTTCCACGTCTTTCCCTATGAGTTCATCGAAGGAAATGCCGAGGATGCCCTGCTCCATAAAGGCCAGATCGTGCTGAGCCTACCGGTAGCCGAACAGTTTTTTGGTTCGGGTCCGTATGTGGGCAAGACGCTGGTGCTGGAAGGAGATGAAAAACTACCGCTCAGTGTTTCCGGCGTCGTAAAACCGTTTTCCGGCAAAACACACCTCCCGGCTACGGCCTGGCTTTCGGTTGAACCTCTTTTGTCCGGCAAAACCTACTGGACCTCCGCCGGCTTTTTTAACTATGTTCGGCTATTCGAAAATGCCGATCAGGCCGATCTGACTGCATTTCTTGAACAACTGAAAAAAGATGTCATCCAGCCTAAGGAAGCTCCCAATACGAGCTATGAGGAATGGGCCAATAGCAGCCAGGCCGTGCATTTCATGGTGGAACCGCTTCGCGATATTTATCTGCGCTCCAACCTTCGCTTTGATATGACCACGGGCGGCAATCCGACACAGGTATGGGTTCTTGGCATCATTGGTCTGTTCATTCTGCTGATGGCCGGTGTCAATTACGTCAATCTAAACACTGCGGCGGCAGCTGGTAGAGCCAAGGAAGTAGGGATTAAAAAGACTATGGGGGCAACACGGTGGCAACTGGCCCGCCAGTTCCTGGGAGAGACGACTACGCTGAGTTTAGTGGCCTGTGTGCTAGCGGGCGGTTTCTCCGGCATTTTGTTGCGAATTCTGGAAAAGATCAGTGGTGAAGTACTTCTTGATAGCGTATTGAACGGGCCGTTGCAATGGACCGCTCTTCTGGCATTTTCTCTCATCGTAGGAATTGCTGCCGGTGCTTATCCGGCTTTTCATCTGGCCCGGTTCCAGCCGGTTTGGGTGCTCAAAGGAGATCAGGTCGGCCATCGTAAAAACCAGTTGCGCAATGGGCTGGTGGTATTCCAGTTCAGCATTGCCGCAGCCTTGATGATCGGTAGTCTTGTTATTTTCCGGCAACTGGACTTCATGCAGCACGCCGACAAAGGATTCCAGCACGAAAATGTACTGGTTATCCGGAATTTTGATGCCCTGGGACAGCAACGGGAAACTTTCCGGGAAATGATTGAGCGCAATAGTCAGGTCGTTTCCACCAGCATCAACAGCCGGCTACCGGCCAGTAGCAATATCTGGCGGGCTACCTACAAATCCGAAGGAATGGATCAGCCCATTTCTCTCAACGGATTCCCCATTGACGAGCACTATCTTTCCACTATGGGTATTCCGCTACTCGAGGGCCGGAACTATTCCGGTGACCTGAGCACCGATACCAGCAATGTGTTGCTGAACGAAACGGCGGTAAAAGTACTCGAACTGGACGAACCCGTCGGTGCCGTACTGAACGGTAACCGTCGCGTGATCGGTGTGGTATCGGATTTCAATTTTGAATCGTTCCGTACGGAAATCGCCCCCATCGTATTCAACTACGATGTGGACGGCTATCATCTGGCAGTCAAGCTTAGCGGTAACCAGATCCCCGACTTTATCCGTCAAATGGAGGCCGACTGGAAACAACTGGCCGGAGATACTCCCATCCAGCACTATTTTCTGGATGACAGTTTAGCCGAACTATCGGCAAAAGAGGCGGTTTTAAGCCGTGCAATTAGTATTTTTACTGTGTTTGCATTACTAATTGCCTGTTTGGGTTTGTTTGGTCTCACTACGCACGCTACGCTGCGCCGGGCCAAAGAGATCGGTATTCGCAAGGTATTAGGCGCCTCCGTCGGCCAGATCGTAGGTTTGTTATCAACGGATTTCTTGCGTCTGGTAGCATTGGCCTTCGGTATTGGTATTCCGGTAGCGTGGTGGCTGGTACGGCAATGGCTACAGAGTTTTGTGTATCGCATTGAGTTGAATTGGTGGCTGTTTGTGCTGCCCGCAGTGGCGGGTCTGCTGATCGCTTTCCTCACGCTGAGCTATCAAACTATCGCAGCAGCTTTGGATGATCCGGCGGAGCGGCTTAGGAGTGAATAGATGAAGAATGAGAAGTGGGGCGTGAGGAATGAGTGGGATGTCCGAAAATGAACACATGGTGTGCGCAGGTGGACAAGAAATTCATTGAAGAACCACCCTTTTTATACACAACTAATTGACTACCAACAATATTCACGCAATGGCATGAAACTTGACTTTAGATAAACAGACTTGTGTAATCTTCAAATATAAATTGTCCGTTGCCCTTCATGGGTAAGGGGAAAGAAAATAAAAACCAATGATCGTACTGAAAGACCTGGAAAAAAGCATCCGTAGTGGCCTGAAAAAAGTCTGGTTGCTCAATCAGATCAACCTGGAGATCCAGGAAGGCGAATTCGTTACCATTATGGGGCCCAGTGGTGCCGGGAAAACAACCCTGCTCAACATTCTGGGCATGCTGGAAACCGGAACCGGCGGTGAAT
Source organism: Lewinella sp. (assembly GCA_020436695.1). Classification (GTDB taxonomy): domain Bacteria; phylum Bacteroidota; class Bacteroidia; order Chitinophagales; family Saprospiraceae; genus Flavilitoribacter. The sequence continues at coordinate 14,250 of JAGQXH010000080.1, forward strand.
ATTACTTCTACGATGAGGCCATCCACCGGCTTAATGAGCGCCGCCGCAATGAGATCCATAAGGAGTACATGGGTTTTGTCTTTCAGGCCTATCACCTCATCGACGATCTAACGGTTTACGAAAATATTGAAACGCCCCTTTTGTACCGCAATGTCAAAAGCAAGGATCGCAAAAGTATCGTCGCCGATATTCTGGATCGCTTCAACATCGTGGCTAAAAAGGACCTGTTTCCAGATCAGTTGTCGGGCGGACAACAGCAATTGGTAGGCGTGGCGCGGGCTATTATTCACAAGCCCCGCCTCCTGCTTGCCGACGAACCCACCGGTAACCTGCACAGCAAGCAGGGAGAAGACATTATGGAGCTTTTCCGGGAACTGAACGAGCAGGGAGTGACCATCGTACAGGTTACCCACTCGGAAAAAAATGCGGCCTACGGCACCCGCGTGATCGAGCTGGTAGACGGTAATATCAAGAATGACGAGATTATCCGGAAAGTGTCCAAGAAAATGGAAGTCTAGGGATATATATGGTTATGTGTTCTTATCCTGATCCAATTCTTCCTGGTCGGATCTGTTCTCTTCAGCAGCTTCAAAAGTGATATTGCGATAGATCTCTTTCAGGGGGAGTTGCACACCCTGAATTGGGATGAAGTCATCCGGATCGGTATACAGGTCAATGGCCCATCGATTAACATCATCTTCCCGGCTATATACCTCAATCGACATGGCCTCCTGACCGACCAAAATATATTGTCGTAAGCTGCTGATCTGCCGGTAACAATCCCATTTACGGGTACGATCCAGATGCTGAGTGCTATCGGAAAGTACTTCGAATAAGGCAATGGGATTGAGCGTAGCCTGCATTTTCCCCTTATAAGTGTAGAGATCTGACGGGCCGCACACGACCATTACATCCGGATAAAAGGTCTGGTTGCAGACCGATACATAAAGCATGCGGTCGCTACTGTAAGAACGACATTGGGAATCTTTAAATAATTGTCTCAATTCTCCAGCTATATTACTGGTAATCAAACTGTGTTGCTCAGAAGTATAAGGCATGAGAGAGATTATTCCGTTGTCAAAACGGTGGCGCGCCTGGGAATGGAACTCCATTTCCAGATATTCTTCAAACGAGTATATACGAGATGTTGCTGATGCAGTCATAAGTATAATGTCAATTAGCATTGAGCCGACGTATTCAAAATTACACAAAATCACCCAAGAATACAATTGAACGAGTATGTGGATCAATTACCTCAAGATCGCCTGGCGTAACCTCCTCAAATATAAAACACTCTCCATCCTGAACATCGGCGGCCTGTCTATCAGCATGGCTGTCGCTGTTTTGATCGGAGCTTACATTTTTCAGGAGATCAACGTCAATAAATGGATGCAGGAAGGCGACCGGATCTACCGGGTATACCGCACCTTCCAAAGAGATCAACCGGGCGGACAGGCCAATACGCCGGCTAACCTAAGCATTGAGCTTACTCAAAAATTCCCGGCTATTGAACAATCTACTTCCCTGAATATCGGATATGATCTTTTATTCCAGCACGAAGATCAGGCACTCTATCAGGATGAAGTAGCTTACGTAGATTCCAACTTCCTTTCTGTTTTCCACCTACCGCTGCTGAGCGGTAATCCTGAAGAAGCGCTCGCTCTACCCCACACCGCCATTATCTCCGAAAGCATGGCCCGAAGATTTTTCAATCGCACTGATGTTGTCGGCCAAACCTTGCGCTTCGACGATGCTTTCGACCTGACCATCACCGGGATCTATCCGGATCTTACCGGCCGGACGCACCTGGATTTCGATGTTTTCATGCGCAACGCTCCGACGAACAACAGCTGGCTGAGTTATCGCTTCGAGACTTATGTTCTGACTGTCCCTGAAGTAAGTATTCCCGAACTGGAAGATCAGATCACGGATTACCTCGACCCCATATTGCTGCACGAATTCACCCAGGCCAATTTTGAGATCACCGAGAATGACCTTCCAGACTGGGGCTTGCAACCCCTGAAAGATATTCATTTGTATTCTCAGAATTTTGGTGCTATCCGGTCGGCCACCGGGAATGCCCGTTATTTGTTCATGTTTGGCCTCATTGGCATATTACTGTTGGTGATCGCGGCCATCAATTATATCAATCTGTCAACCGCCAAAGCCGGTAGTCGGGCCCGCGAGATCGGAGTGCGCAAAGTCAGCGGTGCCGTTCGCCTGCAATTGATGGGGCAGTTTCTGGTAGAATCCGTTCTGCAAAGCACTATCGGAATTTTGCTGGCATTTCCCCTGGCGAAATTGATATTACCTATTTTTAATGAGATCTCCGGTCGGCAACTTGATCTGTCCGGCCCGGAATTACCCATATTATTGGGTGGGTTGTTAATACTAAGTCTGTTGGTCGGTATTCTGGCCGGTTTTTATCCGGCCATTCTGCTTTCGGCTTTCAAACCCGTTGAAGTGCTCAAAGGAGAACAAAAGCACAACTCTGGAAGAGACACACTCCGCAAAGTATTAGTAGTCACTCAGTTTACCGGCGTAGTGGTACTGGTGATCCTTACAACCGTCATGTTCCGTCAGGTGAGGTTCATGCTGCAGGAAGACCTGGGTTTCGCCTCCGATCAGGTGATCGTACTTCCTCTGAACACAGACAATTCCTGGCGAAGAATTGAGGGCCGACAGGAAAACTGGGAACGACAGCCGGGAATTACGGCGGTTTCCACCGCATCGGTCTTTCCCGGAGAATACCCGGTGGATTACACTATTGAGATTGAGGGCTATGCTGATAAATATGCTCCGCCACAGATGATCTTTGCGGATGCTTCTTATGCGCGGATACTCGATCTGAAAGTACTGGAAGGACGCTTTTTTTCAGCATCCGTTGCCTCAGATACCTTGCATGCATTTGTGGTGAACCGACAGTTTGTCGAAGAATACGATCTCAAGCACCCCATAGGCACACGCGTTCGCTTCCCTTGGCGTGAAGAATGGGGCGAGATCATCGGCGTGGTGGAAGACTATCATTACGAAGGCCTGGATACCAAGATTGAACCACTGGCTT
>JAGQXH010000810.1 GCA_020436695.1 Lewinella sp.
GTTTAAGGATCAGGTGGAAGGTGCCGCTGGTCGTTTCTTCTCCGCAAGTTGTCTCCCAATTGGTGGACAAGCCCACGGGGAGACCGTTCTCATCCTGATCGTTGTAATTGATGGGATCGTCGCGATTATCGATATTGCCGTCACCGGCGGGGCTGGTAAATAGTTCATCGTCGAAGGAAAAGAAGAACATGTGTACGTCGTCTTCCTCCATGATCTCTTCGGTGATGTCTTCTCCTTCTATCTCATTGAGTACGGTGATGGTGAGGGTGTATTCGGTACTTTCCGTCAGCTCAATGTCGTCGAGGATCTGGAGGTCCTGCGGTCCTTCGCCGTCGGGGTCCTGGGCGCGGGCTATGATGGGGTCACCACCGTCCGCAGGCGTCCAGGTCAGTACCACATCCGTGATGATCTCCTCTTCGTTCTCGCAGGGAGGCGCATCGGGATCATCGGCCACATTTACCGCCCAGGTCAGATCAAATACCGCCGTTCCATCATCGATGGTGGAACCGGCTGATTTAGTGCTCATCAGGTCGCTGAGTAATATCCGCAAGCTGCCGTCGGCTCCTTCCTCCTCAACGCATTGTGTGGTGAAAGTGGTGGAAAGACCTATCGGGAGCCCGTTTCCGTCGGTATCATTGTATGCTGGATCTCCGGCGATGATACTGCCCGGCGTTTCAAAAAAGAACTGATACCTTTCTGCATCGGCATTGATCTCATTATTGATATTGACAGATTGAGCCGTGTTACTCAGTGTGATCGAAAGGGTATATTCAGTGCTTTCCAAAAGATTGACCGGACCGTCGACTATCAGGCCGTTCCCGTCCGGGTCGGTAGCTGTGGCTGTCACGGCCGAACCGCTCGTAGGGGTGAAGGTAAGGGTGATGTCTGTAATCTGGCTTAATTGGGCTTGTAGAAAAAACGGGTAGGCCACTATCAAGCTCATTCCCAGTAAAAGTCGGTAAATTTTATGCATAGATCTGGTTTTTGAAATGCTTGTAAGAGTGGCAATTTACGTATTTTTCTGATTTACGCAACAATATTGCAAATGCAATAATATTGCACAAGTGTTAAAATCGAAATGTAAGCCCCAGCAGGAAATTACGTCCCAGGTCATCGGCGAAATAGCGTAGCCGGTCGGTGTAATTGCGATAGCTGATATTAAAAAGGTTGCGTACTTCCAATCGCCAGCCCAGTTGCTTCCAGGCACTGGTCCACCGGATATTGGTGAGCAAATAAGCCGGTGGGGGAGCGAGCAGGTCAAAATCTCTGGCGTCGTCCGAAAAGCGATTGATCCCTTCCTGATTGGCTCTAAGGAACTCATCTACGGTGATGATGCGCGGATGCTGGAATTGTTGGAAGGTATAGTTCAGGCTAATTTGTAGCTGACTGTTATTCAAATGCGGAATTTCCGGGTGATAAGTCAACCCATAAGTCAATTGGGGCGGTGGCTGGCCGGCAAAATAATCGGTAGGAGAGAGCTGGGCGGACCATAAAAAACTGCCTTTCAGATCGGAAGAGAATTTTGGAGAATGCGTCCACCGGCTGCTTAGATCGATTCCCCAAAGCAGAGCGTCAGTCTGGTCGTAAATAAAGAACACGAAAACGCCTCGGGGGGTGCGGGTGACGCCGGCCGGTTTGGCATAGATGTAATTTTCAATGTAGTTGACATAGCCGGTCAATTCCAACTGGAGATCGGAGCGGTTCAGATTATAGGTATTGATCCATTTGTAGCCTTTTTCGGATGGAACTGCGCGGTCATTCTGGTCGAGAATACCCTGACTGGTAGACACGAAATCGAAGCGTTCATCAATGGTGTATCGCCAGAGGCCGTACTCCAGAAAGAAAGCGTGCTGACCAAAGCGATAGAGCTCCGCTACATCCGGTGCACGCCAGGCAGTACCCAGATTCGTTCGGAAGGTAGAATGCTCACTCAGCGGATATTCCAGACCGATCGTTCCGGAAAAATTCCGGTAGAAGATCTTATTCCGGTAAATGGTATTGTCGGGTTCGCGGCCGGTGATCTCCGACTCGAGCAGATCGAAGCGCAGGCCGGCCTCGATCAGGCCCTTGCCAAGCGATCTGGCTTCGATCAGGTAGATACCCAGGCGTTGTTCGTCGTAGTTGGGAATGAAAGGCACGGTATTGGTCCCCGGCTGGTTGTCATTGGCCTTTTTTAACCATTGAGCTCCCAGTTTGCCGGAAAACGGCCCGATATCCGGGTGGTTCCAGTTGGCATCCACACTTTGCGTGCGTAATTCCAGGTCGATATTGGGGGCTTCCGTGCGCCGCACCCCAAATTCCTGGCGCCGGTTGATCTGGTAGCCGTATTGTAACTGAAAGGATTGTTTTTCGCCTATATAATGAAGATCAGCTTTGTACAGATCGTGCTGCACCAATTGCCGGGGTTCGGCAATTTCATAGCTGAATGGGTGGGTGTAAAGAGGCGTATCGGCAACGATTGCCCGCTGTAGGTCATCCAGATTACCGAAAACGGAACCACTGAGTATGCCCAACTCCTGTTCAAAGTGGCTATAGCTGCCTTCGATATCCAGTTTTGACCACGGGTGCATTCTGAATCCACCAAAATAGCTCGTTTCCTCTTTTCCCGTATTGCTGAGGAAATAGTCAGGGGCTTTCAGATCTCCCTGCTTTACCCAGGAACCGCCCCCCATGATACTCAGCCATTTAAAACCTTTGCTAAGTTCAATGCTTCCTTCCCCGGACCGGCCGTTGGATCGTCCGTTCAATTGAATTTTACCTTTCACCGGAGTAGACAGCTCCATTTTGGGCGGATTTACCAGGATAACGCCACCCAGTGCATCCGGACCGAAACGGACGGTGGCTGCACCTTTTACCACCTCAACATCTTCAATAAGCGATGGGTCGATCTCCGGCGCGTGTTCTTCGCCCCAGTTCTGGAATTCGTGCCTTAGTCCGTTATTAATGATCAGAATGCGGTTGCTGTGCAGGCCGTGGATGACGGGTTTAACGATGTTTTGGCCGGTTTTTAAAGTACCTACTCCGGCAATCTCACTCACGACGTCGCCCAGGGATTCAGAGGCAACTGCTTCCAATTTATCACCAGACAATTTACTGGTACTTATGGTATTAAGGCTGCTTTGGAGCGAACTCGCTTCTACTACTACACTTTCCAGTAAATAACCTTCCGGTGCCAGGTAGATCTCAAGGAAAGGGTGATGAAAATCGTGGTGGTGACGGACCGTCTTATAGCCCAGGAAACTAAAGATCAGATCGTATTCCTCCTTGCACAATTCGTGAAATTCAAACAGGCCGGTTTCGTCCGTAATGGCTCCCTGATTGGTTCCTTCCAACTGCACGCTTACATAGGGCAGCGGAGTCTTGCTTTCCGCATCGTACACTTTACCCCGGATCTCATATTTGCATGAGCCTTCGGCTACTTGTTGCGCGAGGATGGTACCGCTCACTAGGCTTATTGCTATCAGGAGTATGCCTCTCAATCTCATAGATGACGTTATTGCTACAGCAACAAATTTAGACTATTTATTTGCAACTATGTTGCATTTTTTTATTTTTGTATCGATTTTTACGTTAATCTTTTTTACTAGTCAATTATTTGCAACCCTTACTCAAAAGGTAAGGGTTGATTTTATAGGATAATGCCAAGTAGAGGTAATTAGATCGCTATTAAGGATTGATTATGTTTTTCATGAAAGTCATACCAACACAAATGGTATGAAAAGTATTTGGGCCCTTACCACGAAAAGTAAGGGCTTTTTAACTTGATGATCCA
>JAGQXH010000811.1 GCA_020436695.1 Lewinella sp.
TGCTTACGACAGGCGTTGGAAGGTAGTCTGCCGGTCTGCCGGCTTATAAACTGTAGTAATAATGGTTGAATCGGCTATTTTATTGTGTGACTGTCGGGTTGTGGCTCGGCGTATGGCAAATATTATGTTATAACACGTTATAGAGTGAGGAGATAGTGTTATTATAAGTGGTTGAAAATCAAAATGCTATTATGCGATTGGCCTGTTGCCGGTTAATCAGTTGACTAACCGGCAACAGGTTGATTAAACTGATCAATAGACAGATGCGATGCGTTAACCGATCGCACTCCGTCTTTGTCCCGTTCCGCGGCCTTTTCTCCAGGCATTCCAGCGCGGGAATCCTTTACGGTCGCGTAGAATCAGCAAATGATCTCCAAGACTGACTTCTACCGCGATGATGGCGGGATGTTTTTCGTAAGTAACTTTTGATCCGGTAACTATGACAACTTCACCGGTGTTGAACGCCAAATCCTGATTATCGAGAAACCAAACCGGGCCTAAGTGGACAGAAATAGTTTCCTTAGCCGTTTTTACCATCAGATGCAGCCCGGCAGACATGCCGTTTTCGGGAACGATCTTATCCACACTTACAATGGTACCTTCAATTTTAGTAATGGTGGTAGCATCGAATAAGCGACTGTAATTGTTGTTGGTACACCAACCGCCGCTGCCGCGTTGGGCGCTGATCCATACCGGCAGGGAGAAGATCAGACCGGCCAGTATTAATAATTTTATGTTTTTCATGGTTTTGTTTTTTAATGTAAGTCGTCAGTCAGCAGTCGATAGTCGGCAGTCTGTTGCCAAAAAATAGATTGAAGCGCAGTAAGTTGAAATTACCGGGACTGAAGCCTTAATTTTTTAACTTGCCGGATCCATGCATTTCATTTTTACTATAGACATGATTGAGTTACAATTCCCGACTGACAACCTGGTTTAATTAAGTATTATCGGTAGGGTTGAGGCCTTGACTCATTTCCGGCCACCGTGGTGACCGGGTGTCCAGTTTTCATTCATTATGGCATTGAATGCTTCGATAGAAAGTACCTGTGGTTCATAGTCGATATTGAACAGTTGCAGGTATTTGACAAAGGCGTGGAGGTGTGCTCCGGAAGCTGTAACGAGATTGTTGTAGATCAGATCGAGGTGGTCATTTTCCACCAGGTCGGTCAGTGCGGCGTCCAGTTCGGCAATTTCCATTTCCTGGATCAGGGCAGCTTCCCGGAGAGCTGCGGTTTCATCGGCCAGACCGGTCTCCCACGCGATGTTATAGCGTTCCTGCAGCTCGGCATTGTAGAAAACACCTACCTCATTGTTTCCGACCGGATCAGTGAGGTCATAGAGGTCGATCAGGAACAGCATGGCATCCATGTGGGCTTGTTCACCATTGGCAACATTTTCAAAAACTGCCAGTTGCCAGTTATCGTAGAATCCCAGATACAGGTCTCGGGATACTTTTTGTGCTTCGCGATTGTACAATACACTGGTGATCTCCGCTTCGGTCAGGGGAACAACCGGAAGTTGATCGATCTGTAGTTTACATTCCTGCAGTTTGAGCCGGTCCTGGTCCTGGAGAATGTCCTGATCTACAATGTGTAAGCGGTCCTGACGCAAAATGCCATTGGTACCTATGCCTGATTCGATACCGTTGTTGAAGCCATTGGGGCCGAATTCGATAGTATCATCCTTTTCACATCCGGTGAAGGCCACAGCGACGGCCAGGATCATCAAAAGAGTGGATAACGGTTTGAAACGTGCGTTTTTCATGATGCAACTATTTGTTCAGTTGCCGGTTATCCGATGATTAGGTTTTCAGTTGGTTGGAATTGGAATGAAATCGTTTTTATATGATCACTGGATAACTGGCAACTGAGATTCAATAATTGCTACGCAGGACCTTTAAGTTTCTTTCACTTTTGGCTATTATTTTTTTCCCCGACCGTTTCCGGGTATGTTGAGTGGACCACCCCAGGGCCGTATTTCGTCGGCGTGAAAGGAATCCTTCTTCGTGAGGCTGCCTACGATCTTTATCTGCTCTCCGGCCTGCAGATCCAGCACTGGTGCGATAAAAGCTCCCTCATACGTCACTTCCCATTTTCCGCCGCTGAAATCGATGAGGCGTAAGGTTTGATCATCCATCCGGTCAATAGTGCCCGAGAGTAAGCCTGCTTCCGGCTGCATCCACATTTTTGCTTTTTTCTCCTGGATGGTCTCCACCAGCGGAATGTTCTCCACGAATATATTTTCCAGCCACGGACCGCCACCGCTGATGAAGAACAGGGTACCCAACAGAATACTGGCGCCGATACTAAAACTGCCGATCCGCAGCGGTGTAAATTTGTATCCTTTTTCTGAGCGTTGAATACTGAATACGGCTACTCCCAGAAAAAGAAGCAGGGCAAACAGCCAGAAATAAGGGAGTAAACCCAGCAGGAGCTCAAAGCGCGAATGAGAAAGGTGGGCGATCAGATTAAAATCCGTTTGCTGAATGGAAAACAGGATGACTGAAAAAGCGGCAGCCCCGAGCAGGATAGAAAGCGAGAAGGCCAGTAGGAAGAATAGATTTCTGGTGCGGAAATACCATTTCGGTATCGGCTTAATGTTTTCGGCTTTTATTTTTTCTACTATACTTTTCGATCTTTCCATGGCAGCTTTTTAAAGCTGTTAAAATTTAGTTTTTTGAATAATATGAGTACTATTTTTCTGCCAGATGAGGCACCAAAACCGGAGTGTAGCAGAGCTACATGAGGATTTTGGTAACGAAATATGGCTGGAAAAGAGTCTCATATTAACGGAGGTATTAAATTTTAACAGCTTTTAAACAAAAGAAATATGTTTTTCACCGGCAGCAGTTATAAATGCCTTTTTGGCCCGGTTGATCAGGGTAGCAATAGTGCCTTCCGGCTTCTTCAATACGTCGGAAATTTCCGCATAGCTCATGCCTTCCAGGAATTTCAGAACAAGCACGGTTTTATATTTCAGGGGTAGCAGTTCCAGCACTTCGTGGGTTAACATATCCAATTCTTCCAGGTCGGGGGTACTTTCCTCCGGATCGATGCGGAATAGATCGTCATCTGGTTCCACTTTTCGGTTTTTGCCGAAAGACTCCTTTTTCCGCCAAAAGGAAACTACCTCATTATGTACGATCCGGTAGATCCAGCTGGATAGCTTCAGGTGCTGGTCAAAGCTGTTGAGGTTACGCCAGATCTTGATAAAGGCATCCTGCAGAATGTCTTCGGCTTCCTCGTGGTTGACGGTGGCCATCCGTTTGATATAGCGGAGCAATCGATCTTCATAACGTTCGTATAAACAGGAGAAGTAATCGATCTGTTGGAGTGCCTGCTGCACGATCTGAATATCATTGAATTGATCACATATGGCTTTGCTGACGTACATGGGGGTGATTGATCTGTTGCCGAAGATATCCGGACATCTGGCCAAAGTTAGTGGGAAAGCACGCTTGTGTCAGTGACGGACGTCACGTAGCGGTATGATACTCAGATGTTGCGATAAAAGCGGAGAAGCTGCTTTTCTTCCTGTTCCCAGCAGAGCTCATTTCGGGCTGCCAGGCAGTTTTGGTGGAGCCTCTGCCAGTATTCCCGGTCCGAAACCAGGCGGTGGAGTACACCGGCCAGGAGCGTGGGGTCCAGTTGGTCCAGTAGGGCAAACGGTTGGTGTTTTTCCTGTAGGTCCCTGTACTCCGGAAAATCCATCTGCACGGAGGGCAATCCCACC
>JAGQXH010000812.1 GCA_020436695.1 Lewinella sp.
GCCTTTCGCTTCATCTTCGATTCTTATCAGTTCAGGATCAGCTATGAAGACTACATCGACCCAGAAAGCGATATGTACGAACGGGTGATCGACCACTACCGGCGTTTGTCCGCAGAGTGGGGATATAGGATACGGCCACAGGAAGATTTTGTCAATAACCTGGGCCATGCATTTTTGAATCTTGATCAGTTTGCTGTAGCTGGGCAGCTATTTCAATTGAATGTTGAAAACTATCCGACCAGTTTCAGGGTTTATGATTCATTAGGCGATTACTATCGTACCCTGGGAGACAAAGAAAATGCCATAACCAATTATCGGCGGGCATTGTCCCTAAATGAAAACGCTTCCTCCGCTGCTAAGCTGGAAAAGTTATTGAAAAAATAAGATCATATGATGTTTCTTTAGCCAGTCAAATCGCACCGGAACTATCTAAACACCCAATACCAAACATTCATTCTGCGTTCTAATCAAAAATAGCTACATGAGAAAGCTGCTACTGCTTACCTGTTCCTTTTTGATATTGAGTGTTGCCTGCCGGAAAGACCGCCGTGAGCGGATCTTTGAAATGACCTATCCCAATTTTGAGTTCCAGTTTCCGGCCGGTCTGAGTCAGTTTCAGGCCCGGGTATTTGCCTTTTCTTCCGTAACCACTGATATTGACAATTATCTACAGCAGTTTAGTACCGACACCAGTGCCATTGCTGCCATCAGCCCACTTTACGCCAATATTTACAATGACAATAATCTTGATTTCGACTATCTGGAGGAGGTTTCCGTAAGGGTCTGTCCGGTAGGACAGGAATGTACTGCATTCGATGAAGCTTTCTACCTGGATAATTTGCGCAATCGCTCGCTGAGCCGCCTGCAGCTGCTCCCTACCTTGCGCAACCTCAAACCGGTACTTACGGGTAAGAATTATCGCCTGGAGATCGTTTTTTTCTTGAGTGAGATCTCCCCTTTTACGCTGGATTGCCGGCTGGAGATGGGATTTGAAGCCGTCCGGTGATCACCTTGACGGGGGAAGCCCAGCCTGTGGTTTTGATGAAAAATAATGTTTGGTTTGAAAGTGGGGGTGGTTCTCCCCACGGGGAGTTAGAGGGGCTGAGCCAAGGCAAGGCAAACATTATTTTTCTCGTATTTTTAGGGAAAGACTTTTTACACAGCCCCTCATGGCATACGCTCTACGCTTACAGCCGATAACACAGCCCCCAGTGCCGGATACCAAATACATTATTTGGCACTTATATATATCGGTTTAATGAATTTATTTTTTTCTGGCGATTCTTTGCCGAGATTTGCATCCTCTTAGGGGTTAAGTCCGTATATAATTTTGTCTTAAGTCCCTGTACACCTTCGCATAAACGGCGCGGCAATTACGTGCAAAATTCCCTAACTCATTCATCAATAGGTATTTTTATTGGACAAAACGCAAAATTGCTTTAGTTTTGCGCACCTTAAATAAATTGCTAATTACAGATATAGAAAAAAATTGAACTATGGGTCAAACAATTACTTATGTGCTTCCCATTTTCGGCTTGATCGCATTGGCCTATACCTTCTGGAAATCCTCCTGGGTATCCAGGCAGGAGGTGGGAACCGCCCGTATGGAGAGAATTGCAAAAAATATCTCGGAAGGCGCTATGGCTTTTTTGAAAGCCGAGTACCGGGTACTTGCGATCTTCGTGGTAGTAGTAGGCTTACTTTTGGCGTGGAGTGGAAGCCAGGCGCCTGATTCTTCTGCGCTGGTTGCTGTTTCTTTCGTACTGGGAGCGGTATGTTCTGCGCTGGCGGGTTTCATCGGTATGCGCATTGCTACTAAAGCCAATGTGAGAACTACCAATGCAGCTCGTACCAGCCTGGGTAAGGCTTTGGAAGTAGCTTTTGCCGGTGGTTCGGTGATGGGACTTGGTGTGGTCGGTCTGGGCGTTTTGGGTCTCAGTGTGCTGTTCTTGCTGTACGGCGGTATGTTTGGCCTGGATACTGCTCAAAATGTTAACCGTGTTATTACGGTGGTAACCGGATTCTCCTTTGGTGCCTCCTCTATCGCTTTGTTTGCCCGTGTGGGTGGTGGTATTTACACCAAAGCGGCTGATGTTGGTGCTGACCTGGTGGGTAAGGTAGAAGCAGGTATCCCGGAAGATCACCCACTCAACCCTGCTACTATTGCCGACAACGTAGGCGATAACGTAGGTGACGTAGCCGGTATGGGTGCCGACCTTTTCGAATCTTACGTAGGTTCTATCATCGGTACTATGGTACTGGGCGCTGCATTCATTGATCTGCCTGCTTTTCAGAGTCATGACGGCGGATTTAACGGCCTCAATGCGGTATTGTTGCCGTTGCTGCTGGCCGGTGTGGGCATCCTGACTTCTGTTCTGGGTACTTTCTTTGTGAAAGTTAAAGAAGGCGGTGATCCGCAAAAAGCGCTTAACCGGGGTGAACTGCTCTCTTCAGTGATCATGCTGATCGCTACCTATTTGATCGTTAACTGGGTGATGCCGGGGTCATGGTCTTACGACGGCGGCACCTATGGTGCCAATGGCGTATTCTTCGCTGTGATCTTTGGTCTGGTAGCCGGTCTGGGTATCGGTTACATCACCGAATATTATACCGGTACCGGTACAAAACCGGTAAAAGGAATTGTAGATCAGTCACTGACCGGTTCTGCTACCAATATCATTGCCGGTTTAGGTGTAGGTATGCAATCTACGGCAATTCCTATCCTGATCCTGGCGGTTGCCATCATCGGCGCGCACCACTTTGCCGGCCTGTACGGCATCGCTATCGCAGCGGTAGGTATGCTTTCCAATACCGGTATTCAGCTGGCGGTTGATGCTTACGGACCGATTTCCGACAATGCCGGTGGTATTGCCGAAATGAGTGACTTACCCAAAGAAGTACGCAAGCGCACGGATAAACTGGATGCCGTAGGTAACACTACTGCCGCTATCGGTAAAGGTTTTGCCATTGGCTCTGCTGCCCTGACTGCCCTGGCCCTGTTTGCTGCCTTTATGACCACTACCGGTATCCGGGCGATCAATATTGCCGATCCGATCGTAATGGCCGGTCTGCTCATTGGTGGTATGCTGCCTTTCCTGTTCTCGGCCCTGTCAATGGGTGCTGTAGGTCGGGCCGCAATGGACATGATCCAGGAAGTTCGTCGCCAGTTCAAATCAATCCCTGAGCTGTCTGCCGCACTGAACGTAATGCGCAAGAACGATGGTAAAGAATTCGAAGACTGGAGCGAAGCCGATCGGAAAACCTTTGAAGCTGCGGACGGTAAGGCGGAATACAGCAAGTGTGTAGAGATCTCCACCCGTGCTTCTATCCGCGAGATGGTCATTCCCGGTCTGATCGCCGTACTGACCCCGGTGGTTATCGGTTTCGGACCCAAACTGTTCGGAAGTGACCAGGGGCCAGAAATGCTGGGTGGTCTGCTGGCCGGTGTAACCGTAGCCGGTGTATTGATGGCCATCTTCCAGTCTAATGCCGGTGGTGCCTGGGATAATGCCAAGAAAATGTTCGAAGAAGGTGTGGATATTCAGGGCACCAACTATAAAAAAGGTTCTGATCCGCACAAAGCAGCCGTAGTAGGTGATACGGTAGGTGACCCCTTCAAGGACACTTCCGGACCGTCACTGAACATCTTGCTGAAGTTGATGTCTGTAGTGGCTTTGGTGATCGCACCGCTGCTGTAAGAGGAGTGAGGAGGTGAGGAGTGAGT
>JAGQXH010000813.1 GCA_020436695.1 Lewinella sp.
GCATTCACTTTGTACGAATAAATTAATAAATTTTTTGATTATAAAATTAAATAAATAAAAAAATAGTGGAAATTTATTTGGAATAATAGAATCAAATAGATTATATTTACAGTGTAATTGCGATTATTGTTCACAATATGTGAACAGTCAGTAAGCTCTAAATCTAGTAAGTGTGGATCACATGAGTCGTCCCATATTTTCGCAGGGGATGACTCATGTTTTAATTCCGCCCCAAAAAACCAAAATACACTACCTCATGACTCATTATTTTCAGACGCTGCAACCGGAAATTGTATGCCAGATTACCGAGGCATTAATGCTGACCCACGGCGCCACAACTGTACAGGATGTAAGGCGGGAACTTCGCGAACAGGGCTTTCAGGCTGTTCCGGCTGAAGTTTCCGCTTATATGTCGATATTGGCGGAAGAACGCGATTGGTGGTTTTGGTCTGAAGGCCAAGTGCGGATCTATACCTTTGGAGAGGATACGGACGAAACGGTTTTTCATTACATGGAGCTCGGAAATGTGGTCTGGCAGGTGCTGGTCAGAGGACGGCAGCAGATCATGGCGGAAGGCCGAAAGAGGGAGGTGCCTCAACTCAACTACCAGCAACTCCCAAGCAACAGGCACGCAGTCGCTCACGCGCACGGACTGATGATGATCCAGGAAAGCCGGGGCTTCATTGCCATGCCTCCACAGGAGTTGGGTTTGTACCGCCTGTATGAGTATCGGCATTACGCGGGGCGCACACCGTCCCATTGCATCCTTTCCTTTCGGGAAGGGAAGCAGACCGATATTTATCGTACCATTTTCACCCTGAATGATCAGCGTACTACGGGGCGCCTGGAGATTGAAAAAAACGTAGGCTATGCCTTGACCCAAACTGTAGTGGAGACCGCGAGGATGCTTCGTCAGGAACGCGGGAAATCATATTGGGAAGTACCGGAGGATATTCGCAGAGAAGGTTTATTACTGGGAGAGCAAGAAGTCCAACGTGTGGCATACCTCGCTTCCGGCGAGCGTCTGGCGGCCTGGACGATCCGGGAACAGCCCAGTACCCCTGATCGGATCTGTTTGCGATTGCCTTTATCGGGTATTTACAAAGCAGAGTTATATTACGACGATGGCTCCAGGCTGGAACTGGATTACCGGGACTTTTCCGGTAGTAAGGAGTTGCGGCAGTTGATCGAAGTTCTGATCATATGAAAGTAATGAAAAGTGCTTTGCTGGGCTTAGTTATGTACAGGACAAAACTTTTTTCAATGGCCAACCCGCGCCTTTTATTCCTAAAGGAACCCAACCCGCGGGTAGATTTCCCTTCAGGGTTAGGGCGCGTGTGGGCAAAATCCTGGCAACTTTTATTTTTTGTCCTGTGCAGAGCGAGCTTAGTTATAAACAACGACTAAATACGTATATTATGAATATGTTCTACGGCTCCGCTCCGGTCTTTTTCGTCAAAGACCTTCACCGTTCTCTGGATTATTACTGTGATGTTCTGGGGTTTGCAAGGCCACATCTTTGGGGTGATCCGCCCAACTTTGCCATGCCCCAGAGAGAAGACATCATCATTATGCTTTCCCAACCTGAGGACCCAGCGCGCATACAACCGAGGGAAGAGATCTGGGATGCCTATTTCTGGGTACGCGATGCTAGGAAGTTATACGAGGAAATGACCGGGAATGGTGCAATTGTTCATCATGAACTGACCTATAAGGCCGCTTACGGCAATCTGGAGTTCATCATAAAAGACCCAGATGGATATATCCTGGCATTCGGACAGGGAATGACGGAAAATGCTTTTTACCAGGATAAGCCGGAGGAGGACGCACACCAGCAGGAGACCACATTTTTGTATATGTGCCCTGTGCTGGCTTCCTCCGATGTAGGAAGAGATATCCGGTGGTATGAAGAAAAACTGGGCTTCGAAAATGTATTTGATAGTACCCGTTATGCAGCAGGACCGGTAAACTATGCCGTTTTGGGTCGGCAAAAGTTATATCTGCATCTGCAATTTCAATACCCACAGGATATGACCTCTACGGATGTGCGCATCGAGGTTAAGAACATCCAGCCGCTGTTCCGGGAATACCTGAAAAATGGAGTGATCGAAGCCTCCGCAATGCGCCCGAAAACGGCCTGGGGTACCAATGAATTCGGCCTGTTCGACCCCAGTGGAAACCGGCTTACCTTCCTGGAAGATCTTTAGACACGCTATTCGAATTCATTATTGAGCAGCCAGTCTATGTCCTCCATCAGTTCATCCATCTTTTCCGGTATGGTGCCATTGGCAAATGATCGGATGCGTCCCTTCTGATCAACTAATATGACCCAACCGCTATGGTCAAATCCGCCGGGGGCATCAGGATCCTCCCGGGCAATACTCAGATAATCCTCGGCAATACCATAGATCTCGTCTTTATCGCCAGTAACGAAGTGCCATTTATCCGAAGAAACCCCAAGACCTTCGGCGTACTCCTTCAGTCGCCCTACCGTGTCGTGTTTTACATCAATAGTATGTGAGAGCAACAGCAATCGGTCGTCATCCTGGTAGCGGTCGTAGATCCGCAACATTTGTTGTTTGACCCTCGGACAAATGGTCGGGCAGGAGGTAAAGAAAAAATCTGCAACGTAGGCCTTACCTTCAAAAGTGGCATTGTTAACGATCTGGCTGTCTTGGTCAACAAAAGCGAAAGGCCGGATGTGGTGAAAGGTGGTATCGCCGGTAGCCGGGTCAATATCGTGATTACCCATGATTGGGAGCGCTTCCGGTTTGGATACGGCATCACTGCAGGCGGCAATTCCCAGCGCCAGTAATAAAATGATTGGTAGATATCTCATAATGATTCGTTTGTAGTCTAGTGGTCATAAGCCAGGTGATCTTCGACACTTTGTCGACCGAATTATGTTGCGTCCGGTAAGTCTAGGGCAGGCCGACTGATTGACTTATGTATATGGATTTTCCAAGGGCCGGGTTTCCACTGCTATTTCTCCAAAGCCCGAAGCAAACTATCGCCTCGTTCCATGCTGTTGTCCATGGCTTCGCGTACCAGTATCATGGTTTGTTCCTGTTCTTCCAGATATTTAAGGATGGCCTCGTGCGATTCGGAATCCTGCAGGGGCTTTAGTTGTTTGAGCTCGTGCATCCAGTCCCACATGCCTTCATCGGCCGATTCCAGTTCCTGGATAGCAATGGAAATATCGTCTTTGGTTACATCATCCAGGTTTTCATTGCTTTCCCACTGTGCCTTCAGCGATTTTGTCATTTGATTCAGCGCGCCCATTTTAGGCATGACCTCGTCGTGTATTTTCATCACCTGATCCCAGGCTAATTGCTGAGCGGCGAGCTGTTCTTCGTTAAACTTCGTGGATGAGGCGGTTTCGGTTCCCTCATTACTTTCTTCCTCAGCAGAATGCCCACCACAGGCTGAGAAAGAAAAAGATGCGATACAGGCAAAAATGGCGATTGCAGGTAGTTTCATAGCATTTTAATTTCAGCCGGCAAGTTAATCAAAAAGCCGCACCCGGACTTCTAATTTTGAGCTGATGCTCATTTCCGCTGAGTAAACACTGCTTTTTTGACATTAAACCGAAATATGGATAATTGGTTGGGTCATAGCATAAAAAAAGAGGCTGTCTCAAAAGTACGCTTTTGAGGCAGCCTCTAATTTTCGATACTACCTCATTGATGGTGACATG
>JAGQXH010000814.1 GCA_020436695.1 Lewinella sp.
TATCGGTACCATTTTGGCCGCAGGTAACTCCAATCATGTGAATGGTGTATATACGGTGACCGGCTCCGGAGAGGATATCTGGTATACGCAAGATGCTTTTCAGTACATCTACCGGCCATATCAGCGCTACGGAGAGATCATTGCCCGCGTGAATTCCCTGAGTAATACCAACGCCTGGGCCAAGGGAGGTGTGATGTTCCGTGAATCAACGGCTGCAGGTGCAGCATATGTTTTTTTGCTCGTTCGTCCTGACAATCAGGTAGCGCTGCAATGGCGGGAATCTTCTATTGCCCCGAATAATAATGCCATGAACGTGGGCTCGGAAGGCGGGACGGCGGATGTGAAATATCTGCGGCTGGTCCGCCTGGATAATTGTTTTGCGGGCTATTACTCAACGATAGGCGTGGATGGACCATGGACGAAGATCGGTACCGACTTGATGATGGAAATGCCGGAAGAGGCTTTGGTGGGGCTGGCAGTCACTTCGCATAATGACGGTGTGCTGGCCACCGGTAGTTTTGATAATGTGCAATTGAACAGCCTCCAACCGGCGGAAAATGTGGTCGTCAATGCCAAAGTCCTGCTACAGGGAGCCTGGACCGGACCGGATATGCATACCAGTCTGGCCTCCACGGCCCTGATACCGATGGACCAGCCCTACGATGTCATGCCTTTGAATTATCAGGGTAATGAAGGTATCAATATTTACCCACCGGATATTGTGGATTGGGTGTTGGTACAAGTGCGCGATGAGGCCGATTATAGCTGTATCCTGGCGCAACGGGCCTGTTTCGTTCGCAAAGACGGCTTTCTGATCGACCTGGATGGCACGGAAGGAGTGGACTTTGGTGCGATGGAGATCGATAGAGGTTATGTGGCTATTATGCACCGTAATCATTTGGGGGTGATGACGGCGGGGGCGGTGGATTTGAAGTAAACAACAATTTCACTCAAAAACCACCTCCGTAGCCCCATACCCATACTTCGCATGAAACTCATTCTTAAAAGTCTGCACATCAGGATTGCGCATC
Organism: Lewinella sp.; assembly: GCA_020436695.1. Taxonomy (GTDB): domain Bacteria; phylum Bacteroidota; class Bacteroidia; order Chitinophagales; family Saprospiraceae; genus Flavilitoribacter. Next base: position 1,032 of record JAGQXH010000814.1, read on the forward strand.
AGGCGGGTGGCAATGGCATCGCGCAATTTTCCTTCACCCAGCCCGTGGATGATGAATACGCGCGGCACGCCCAGTCGGATGGCCTCTTCCAGATATCGGTCGAAATGCTCCAGTTGGACCCGTAGGATCTGATTGGGCTTGATCTTTTTGGGGTCGGGCACCAGCTTTTCAATGTGCAGATCGATCTCCGGTTCGAATTCAGCCAGTGCCACTACTTCATGGAAGGGGTTAACCCCGTCATCTTCCTGTGGGGTACTGACCCGGCGACGGGTATAACTTTTGATATCTTCTTCTTTGGGAGCAGTCATTGTTTCTTCCGCTTCAGTTGGGGAGAAAAGCAGATAGAGATGTACCCGACGATTGATAAGGGGAGCAGTGATTTGTTTGCTAAAGAAAGATTTGGGCTTGATCTTCAGTGTTTTATGTTGTTTGCTGCTCGTGCCCTGGGTTGTGATGCGCCAGCAGTCGATATCGATCGCCGGACCGTCGTTGAGTTGATCGAACAGCAGCGAGCCTACCGAATGAAAGGAATAAGCGGGCAACTTACCGTTCTGACTGCTTTTGATCTGATCCCGAAAAGATAGCCTTATCGTATAGAGCCAGTCGGTACGGGTGTCATTGATCAGTACCATATCGTATTCCCGAGGGCTTCCATCGCTGTTAAAGGAAGGATCGAAGGCCAGTTGGATACCCTTACTTTTGAGAATATTGTACTGGATTTCCGGTGGTTTTCGTTCAGGGGGAGGAGGAGGCTTTTTCTCCTGTTTGCCCGGTACTACTTTGGCTTTGGTCGGAGATTTTCCCGGTGAAGGCTGATCTATTCGTTCCAGGTCCTCTATAAAAGCCGGAATAGTCATATCATCCTCCGGCAGATAGACATTAACCATGTGCTCATCCAATTGCTCCGTCACCCGGCCTATGTCGCCGCTATGTCTAAATCTCACTCTGGTGCCGATAGCAAAAATCACGATGATATTGGTTTTGGGGTGAAAATACGGAATTATATCTTTGCCGGGATGAAATGGAAATGGAAACTGGCGCAGGCCATGGAGATCAGATGGTGGAAGTATTATCTATCGGGAAAAACGCCGGAAGATTATCTACAAAAGAAGATCGCTTACTGGGAGCGGGTGATGGCAAAGGCGCAGATCCACCTGCCCTCAGGTGCACGGGTGCTGGACGCCGGTTGCGGCCCTGCCGGTATCTTCATCGCACTGCCCGGGCAGCAGGTGGACGCAGTAGACCCTTTACTGGGGCAATATGAGCGATCATTGGCCCATTTCAATCCGGCAGATTATCCTAACGTTCGTTTTGTTTCGATGCCATTAGAGGATTATCGGTCAGACGAGCCGTATGATGTGATCTTCTGCCTGAATGCCATTAATCACGTTGCGGACATAAACCGGGCCATGAACCGACTCGTAGCCGGCCTCCGTCCCAATGGACGGCTTTGGTTGTCAATAGATGCCCACCGGCATCGCTTTTTGCGTTCGGTTTTCCAGTGGCTACCGGGAGATATCCTGCATCCGCATCAATACCAGCTGGAAGAATACCGGCAAATGCTGACCAGTCGGGGACTGGAAGTGGTAAAAAGTATCCGGCTTAAACCGGGGCATATCTTCGATTATTATCTGCTGGAAGCCAAATTTGCCGATGATATTCGTCATTCCAGGGTAAAAACGCCGGAAGAGTAAGCTTTTTACACTTTCAAGGCGTTAATTTTGGGATTCTTTTTTGGGTCCATTACTTAAAAAACATCAAAATGAAAAAAAATATACCCTCACTACTGGTGCTCTTTTTTGCTCTGATCGTTTTCACTGCCGGCGCTCAGGATCGTCGCGAACAGTTATTGCAGGCCAAAGTAGATATCGTATATCTGGCGTCTGATCTGCTGGGCGGTCGCGAAAGCGGAACGGAAGGAGAGAAGATGGCTGCCGAGTACATCGTGCACCGTTTCGAGCAGATCGGTCTGGAGCGAAAGGGCAGCAACGGCACCTGGTACCAGTCTTTTGATTTTGAGTTCAAGACCAACCCGCACGCTGCGCACGGTGACCCCCGTATAGCCCGCAACATCGTAGGCTATCTGGATAATGGAGCCGAAAATACCATCATCATCGGTGCACACTACGATCACCTCGGAATGGGTGAATTCAGTTCCCTCCACGCCGGCGAACCAGCTATTCATAATGGGGCTGATGACAACGCCAGTGGCGTAGCGGCGCTGTTGCGACTGGCCACTGAACTCAAATCTGGCCGGGCGAAAGGCAACAACTACCTGTTCCTGGCCTTCTCCGGTGAGGAACTGGGCCTCTACGGCTCTAAATTTTTTGCTAATAATCCTACCTTCGATCTGGGTAAGGTGACCTATATGCTGAATATGGATATGGTGGGTCGTCTGAAAGATGAACGAACACTGGCGGTCTATGGTGTGGGTACCTCTCCGGCCTTCCGGGAAGTGTTGGAAAAAATTGATGTAGCCGGTATCAAGATCACCACTTCCGAATCCGGCGTCGGTCCTTCCGATCATACTTCTTTTTATCTGAAGGATCTGCCGGTACTGCATTTTTTCACCGGTCAGCATGGCCAGTATCACAAACCTTCCGATGATTCTGAACTGATCAATTACGAAGGTCTGATGGATGTTACGGATTTCATCCTGGC
>JAGQXH010000815.1 GCA_020436695.1 Lewinella sp.
GTAAAGGACGTGTCAAAATGGCTGTGTTTTTGCATGTTTGACTGCATTTTTGTCATGCGATCAGAATATCTTTTACGGTGCTATAAGTTAGGCCAAAATAAGCTGGGATGCCAGTGATTTTTGGCAGTTTGGAGTTATAGTTTGAATGGATATGTTTTTTATTTTGGAATTCAATTCAAAAAGTTTATATTAGAGCCTTCAAAGCTGATTAACCTATATCTTGCCTTTTCTCCATCCACTATTGGGTGGTCATGTCGAAGTTAATTACCCACATAGATTTTTACCTGATCGGTATTCGGATCCAAATCCGGTGGGGTATGAATGCGCATCTAATTTGCGACCGACGCAGGTGGTAGGGGGGGCAGCGCTATGTCATTGCACTCCTATTGGAAAGAGTCGGTCGGCGGCGGAGGCCAGGGTTGGGAACCCTCCCTCAAAGATCACCCTATACCTGAACCATAACACATCTATATCACTAGTAAAGCCCAATGGGATGATGCGAATTCCGACGGTCCTATCATTTACTTTACTTATTCAACCGGGAATTCATAGCTTCGGTGCTTTTCTTTACGCTTCTTTTTTCGTCCCAACCATCCATTGCCTAAAACCTGTTAATTTTACCAGCCAAACCAAATTAATACCATTATGCGACCCTTCGCCACCTATCTATTTACACTGCTTAGCATATTTATCCTCTCTTGTGGAGAAGTCTCCACATCTGAAGAAATGGAAACCGGTGCGATCCCGGACGAACGCTCCGAAATGGAGAAAAAGCTAGATCAGTACGCCACCGTTCGACTTACCACAGATCTGGATAAACTTACCGATAAGCAGAAGCAAATGATCCCCATCCTCATCGAGGCGGGCAAGATCATGAATGAACTTTTTTGGTACGAAGCCTATGGCTCTAAGAATGAGCTGATGAATAGTCTGAAAGATCCCTTGGTTCAGCAATATGCGACCATCAACTATGGCCCCTGGGATCGCCTGGACAATAACGCTTCTTTTGTAGAAGGGGTAGGTGACAAACCCGCCGGTGCCAATTTCTATCCCAGGGACATGACCAAGAATGAGTTTGAAGTGGCCGAATTGCCGGAAGGAAGTAGTCTGTATACTTTTGTTCGCCGGAAGGAGGACGGCAGCTTGTATACGGTTCCCTACCACCAGCAATTTAAGGAACAGGTGGAAAAAGCGGCTGGCCTGCTGCAACAGGCTGCTGATCTTACGGATAATGCAGCACTGAAAAAATATCTCCAACTGCGTGCCGATGCTTTCCTCAATGACGAATACCAGCCCAGTGACATGGCCTGGATGGATATGAAGGACAATCCACTGGATGTGGTGATCGGCCCCATCGAAACTTATGAAGATCAACTGTATGGCTATAAAGCGGCACATGAATGCTACGTGTTGGTAAAGGATATGGAATGGAGTGAGCGACTGGCCAAATACGCTGATTTTCTGCCGGAATTACAGGAAGGATTACCAGTTCCCCAGGCATATAAATCCGAATCACCGGGTACGGATTCGGAACTGAATGCCTACGATGTGGTCTACTACGCCGGAGACTGCAATGCCGGATCGAAGACCATTGCCATTAATCTGCCGAATGACGAGGAGGTACAGAACCAGAAAGGCTCCCGCCGGCTGCAATTGAAGAATGCCATGCGTGCTAAATTCGATAAGATCATGTTGCCCATTTCTGAAGTTCTCATTGGACCCGAGCAGCGCAAGCACATTACTTTTGATGCCTTTTTTGCCAATACCATGTTTCACGAAGTGGCCCACGGTTTGGGTATAAAAAATGTATTGCAGGGAAAAGGTGGAGGTACGGTCCGTAAAGCATTGAAGGAGCACGCCAGTGCGTTGGAAGAAGGTAAAGCCGACATTCTGGGCCTGTATATGATCAAGCAGTTGCACGATAAGGGGGAACTCGACGGTGAACTGCACGATTACTACGTTACCTTCATGGCCGGTATCTTCCGCTCTGTTCGTTTCGGCGCTTCCAGTGCTCACGGTAAGGCGAACATGATCCGCTTCAACTTCTTTAAAGAACATAATGCTTTCAAATACGATGAGGCTACCGGACAATATGCCGTAGATTTCGATAAATTCGAAGAAGCGGTTACAGAACTATCCCGCCTGATCCTGACCTTGCAGGGAGACGGGGATTATGATGGGGTGGACGATCTGGTAGCTGAAAAAGGTTTGATCGACGCTGGTCTCCAGCGGGACCTGGACCGGCTATCGGAAATGAACATCCCGGTGGATATTGTTTTTGAGCAGGGAGTGGATGTTCTTGGTCTATAATTGTGATCTGCCGGATCTCTCAATGCGCGTACTCCTGAAGGACAATTTCCTTGAATCTAAAGGAAAAGCCTTGGGGGATACGGCAGTATTGATCGTTTATTTTCGTCACTTAGAAAAAGATCTCCGAAGCCACCCGGTAAGTATTCGCGTGCGCCTCCACAATTGCCGCAATTTTGGGCGAATACCCACCGCCCATACTAACCGCAACTGGCAGGCCGTTTTGCTTACAGATCTGAAAAACAAAGCGATCCCTTTCTTTGCATCCCTGTAACGACAGGCTCAGTCGGCCCAGCCGGTCACTCTCCAGCACATCTACGCCGGATAAATAGAAGACCAGATCGGGTTGCACCTCGTCCAGTAATCGTGGGAGGATTTCCCGCAGGGTGGACAGGTACAAATCATCTCCGGTCTTATCCGGTAAGGGGATATCCAGATCGGATCGTTCTTTGCGTATGGGGTAATTTTTCTCTCCGTGCATGCTAAAGGTGAACACCCTCGGTTCATTTTTAAAGATGCTAGCCGTGCCATTTCCCTGATGGACATCCAGGTCCACGATCAATATCTTTCGAAATTCGCCGGTGGATAGGAGGTAGTTAGAGGCAATGGCCATATCGTTGAATACACAGAATCCCTCTCCTCGGTCGGCAAAGGCGTGATGAGTACCGCCGGCAATATTGAGTGATACGCCGTGTACCCTCGCATTACGCGCACAGTCAATGGTGCCCTGGGCAATGTGCCGGCCGCGCCACACCAGTTCCGGTCGCATCGGGAAACCGATAGCCCTGATCTCCTTAACGGTCAGTGTCTGATCCTGCAATTTCTGCCAGTAGCCAGGCGTATGGGTAAGCAGGATTTGTTCTTCAGTTAATGGTTCCGGATGAAAAAAATTCTCTTCTGTAACCGTTCCCTCATATAGTAACTGTTCCGGAACCAGTTCATACTTGATCATGGGAAAGCGGTGGCCTTCCGGCAATTGATACTTGTATATGGGTGAAAAAGCGATCTTCAGCATGCAACATTATTATCTTCCGGGATATGAACCAAAAAACCAGGCAAATGGTTGTTGCTTACAAATTCGCAAAAACTACTATTTTTGCAACCATTTTTTAATTAAGGCAAGTTGTCAGTTACACAGTAGTCAGTTAGTCATGCCAGGGTTAAAAGTCAACGTTTTTAGCTTGGATTATAGGTAAATGAGGGCTTCCATCCGGTTAATTTCGCGTTGATCAGCTCCATTTTATCTTTGCTCGCAACAACTGAAGACTGATCACTGAAAACTTGGATTAGTTGCGATGAGGATTCGGCCAAAAAACTGCTCATCCCATTAGATGGGACATAAAAATTCCAAGTTGGCAATGAGCCAGTTCCATTATAGC
>JAGQXH010000816.1 GCA_020436695.1 Lewinella sp.
GTTGTCAGTTGTCAGTTGTCAGTTGTCAGTTGTCAGTTAAAGGGAACAAATTTTATGTTTCATGAGGTTCTCCTCATTCCTCACTCCTGTATTCTCGAACAAGAGGTATAGTTTCCACTTAAACTAACAACTGACAATCTGCTCATATTATTTCCCGGAAGATATCTCCCTATCTCCGATCTCAACCGGAGTATTGATGGTGCTCATTACCTGGTAATAATTCCGGCCCACTTCCGTTTCCAGCTGCACGATCTTCTGGTAAAAGGTATCCAGATAATCGATTACCTCTTTACGGCCGCTTTTACTCAGGTACTGACAATTTTCCACAATCTGGTAAAGAGCGGCTTTCTTATTTTGAAAATAACTGAATAGGTACTTCATTTCAGCATCCTGGATGGGCAATCCGAGATAAAGGCGGTCCTGAATGGAAGTAATACCTAATTCGTAATTGGGCACAGCGTAGGAAGCATTGACCAGTCCGGAAAAGTCGAAGTCGTATGGCACCGGTTTCCAGGATGATCCATCCAGCGGTTTGACCATCTTCAGGTTGCGATTCATGGTAATGCTCCAGTCTTCGTTGCCGATCATGTACTGAAACACCGCATGGATACCTTCCAGACGATTGTCCAGTTGTTCGCGCTGTGGATTGAGGCAATCACATTCCTCACCGCCAAGTCGTTCGGCCATCTCATCCGTATCTTCGATCAGAATACCGTAGCGGCGCACCCGGCTAACTTTACCTTTAGTATCTGCATAATTAATCCGTACGAGTTGCACGCGGTAGGACTGGTCGGTCAGCTCCTGATACATTTTATAGGCCAGATATTCCTTCAGTAAGTTCTCCTGTCCGGCGTTCTTCTCATCCAGACAGTGGGTAACGAGTTTGAGTTTGTTGTGCGGTTTGATGTTGGCACCTACCAGTTTTTCTTTATGAAATTTGATCATCAGAGGTGGAAAGTCGCATACTCTTCGGCGGTAATTACCGCGGGAACGTACCTCCGCCTGGAGGGATACATCATCACCTTTTGCGTCAGTAAAGGAGAAAAGGGCCGATTGATAATTATCGGTCTTGACATTTTCCATCAGGCGCACCAGGTCTGTTTCCAGCGTTACGTCAATAATATCCTGGCCGTAGATCAGATCAAAAACGGTAGGTCGATCATCGGGAAAGATAGCTGCTTTGGGCGTAGCTAGAATAGGTGCGGATATCAGTAATAGGCATAAGAATAACGTGCTGCTTACCGCATGGGTAGGCATGCAAAGTCGGGTGATCATAAAATTTTGTTTTGGTCAGGTTATTAAACAGTCGGTAAAAAGTACTTTCTACTCATAAGGACGGATCCCATTCTCATATAGTTGCTCGAAAACAAAATTTTAACATTACCTTTGTATGAGTCACCAAACCAAATTTGGTGCAGCAAAACAAAGAAGGCCGGGAAAAACCGGTAATGCGTTCTCGATTGCAGGGACAAAATTACACTATTCCGAAATTAAATTCCATTTTCAGGTAGTTAAATATTTGTAAACCGAATTTAATTTTTCAACAACACCATAAAATCCTAGTTCACTGATTTTTTTTCGCAGGGTAAATTACGTATGCTGATCAACTTATCATCACTTATCTCGACTGTTGGCAGGCTTGTCGCAGCCTGTTCTTTCCTTCTCCTGCTAGGTACATCCTGCCGTCCGGTACCGGCATCCACTGCTACAGTCGCGGAAACCGTAGAAGTAGCGCCTCTCCAGGCAGAGGCGACCAATGTCATTCTCATGATCGGAGACGGTATGGGATTGGGGCAGATCACCGCCGGAATGTACAGTAACGGCAATCAGTTAAATCTGGAGAAATTTCCCGTTGTGGGTTTTCATAAAACGCATTCCGCCAATGACCTGGTCACCGATTCAGCGGCCGGCGCTACCGCTTTCGCCTGTGGGATCAAGACTTACAACAGCGCCATTGGCATTAGCGCCGATTCCATGCCCTGCTATACGATCCTGGAAGAAGCCCGGGACCGGGGTCTGGCTACCGGCTTGGTAGTGAGTTCGCAAATCACGAATGCCACACCGGCAGCTTTCGTTGCCCACCAGACCCTGCGCGGCATGAATGAAAGTATAGCTGCAGATCTGGTAAAGGCTGATGTGGATTTTTTTATTGGCGGAGGTCTCTCCTATTTTACCGCCCGTTCTCTGGATAATCGCAATCTGCGGCAGGAACTGGCCGACAACGGCTATCTCGTCTATGATTACAAACAGGGAAGTGTGCATCGGGTCCCTTTGGATATCCACAAAAAATTTGCCTACTTCTCTGCGGAGAACCTTCCACCGGGGGTTAATCTGGGGCGCAATTATCTGCCCTACAGCGGTCAACTGGCCGCACAATTCCTCGAAAAAAGGAGTGACAAGGGCTTCTTTCTGATGATAGAAGGATCTCAGATCGACTGGGCCGGCCATTCCAACGATGCCTCCTGGATGATCAAGGAAATGCTGGATTTTGATCGTACGATCGGCTTGATACTCGATTTTGCCAAAAAGCGCGGAAACACGCTGGTGATCGTTACCGCCGATCATGAGACCGGCGGAACAGCCATTAATGATCGCTCTAAAATGGACCGGGTCCGGCTGGATTTTACCACCAATCACCATACCGCCGCTATGGTTCCCGTTTTTGCTTACGGACCGGGGGCCCGCAGTTTTGCCGGAATTTATGACAATACACAGATCTACTACAAAATGAAAGCGGCTTTAGGCTGGAACGACAGTCCGCTGCGTCCAGGCAGGCAACTGGAGGGCAGTCGCAACTGAGTGAACAATTTCCTCCCCGGTTTATTTTATTTAAAAAGACATTTCATGAACGTAGAAGTCCTGGAAAACCTCAATTTGATCAGAGAAAGCGCCCGCGATTTTGCGGAGACCTACATCCGGCCGCATGTCCTGGAGTGGGACGAGCAACAATATTTCCCCATCGACCTCTTCCACCGGATGGGAGAACACGGTTTTTTGGGAGTACTGGTTCCCGAACAATATGGAGGAGCCGGCCTGCATTACGCTGAATACATCACCATCATCGAGGAGATCGCTAAAGTATGCGGAGGCATTGGCCTCTCCGTAGCTGCCCATAATTCGCTCTGTACCAATCACCTCCTGCTGTTCGGCTCTGAAGAACAGAAACAACAATATCTACCGAAACTCGCAACCGGGAAATGGCTGGGGGCCTGGGGACTTACCGAACCCAATACCGGCAGTGATGCTGCCCGGATGCGCTGTGTAGCCGAAAGGGATGGTGATCACTACATCATCAACGGTACCAAAAACTTCATTACTCACGGCAAGTCGGGCAAAGTTGCCGTAGTTATTGTCCGCACCGGTGAATTACTCGATAGTCATGGAATGAGTGCTTTTGTGATTGAAAAAGGTACACCGGGTTTTACCAGCGGCAAAAAAGAAAATAAGCTGGGGATGCGGGCCAGCGAAACGGCAGAACTCATTTTTGACAATTGCCGGATCCATAAAAGTCAGATGCTGGGCAAGGAAGGAGACGGTTTTATTCAGGCCATGAAAGTATTGGATGGCGGCCGTATCTCGATCGCAGCCCTGTCACTGGGCATTGCCAAAGGTGCCTATGAAGCCTCTTTGCGTTATGCACAGGAAAGACAACAGTTCGGCAAACCAATTGCCCGTTTCCAGGG
>JAGQXH010000817.1 GCA_020436695.1 Lewinella sp.
TACTGAATGCGGGTTCTCAGGACGGCCTCGGCAACAGCGGCAAGGCCACTCAGAACGGCCTGGTATCTTTCTTCGGCCGTGCAAATTATGCTTTCAAGAATAAATATCTCTTGGAAGCCAACATTCGCCGCGATGCCTCTTCCCGCTTTGCTGCCGATAACCGGGTGGCCATCTTCCCCTCTTTCTCAGTGGGTTGGCGGGTATCGCAGGAAGACTTTTTCAATCCGGAAGGATTCTTCTCAGACCTCAAACTGCGCGCCTCCTGGGGACGTCTCGGTAATCAACAGATCGGCGACTTCCCCTACGTGTCCAGTATTTCCCTTGGCGGCAATAATAACTACATTTTTGACGATGTGATCTATACCGGTGCCGTACAATCGGTATTGGCCAATAACGATATCCGTTGGGAGACCAGTGAAACTACCAATTTCGGGGCAGACATCGGCTTTATGCAGGGCAAGTTCACCATTACTGCTGATTATTTTATTAAAAACACCGATGACCTGCTGCTCGTACTGCCTATACCATTGGTGGCTGGTCTTTCAGCGGCTGAATCCAACGCCGCCAGCACTCAGAACAAAGGTTTTGATCTGGGGCTGACGTGGCGGGATAAGATCGGCGCCTTCAACTACGGCCTACGGGTGAATTACTCCGATGTGGTACGTAAAGCAACCGATCTGGCGGGTGTAGGCCCGCTGATTAGCGGCAACCAGATCACGGAGCTGGGTGGAGAATTGTTCTCCCTGTACGGACTGGAATCCCAGGGGATCTTCCAAAGTCAGGCGGAGATCGATGCCGCTGCCACCCAGGCCGGCAATCCTACCATCGGCGATCTGCGCTATGTGGATCAGAATAATGACGGACTGATCAACGGCGACGACCGGGTGATCATCGGTAATCCCTACCCCCGGCACTCCTACGGTGTCGAACTTTTCGGCGATGTTAAAGGCTTCGACTTTTCCATCTTCCTGAACGGCGTAGGCAAACGCGATGTTCTCCTGCTCGGTGATGCCGCTATGCCCCTATTCAATGCCGGAAAGATCCAGCGCTGGCACGTAGACCAGTCCTGGTCGGAAACCAACACCGGTGCGGAATTCCCCCGTATTTTCCCTACCAGCAATAACCAGCAGGTAAGCAGCACCTGGGTGTTCGACGCTTCCTATCTGCGCGTGCGCAACATTACCATCGGCTATACGGTACCGGCTTCTTTCCTGCGAAAGGTGGGTATCAACAGTCTGCGCATCTACGCCAGCGGACAAAACCTGTTCACTTTTGACAATCTGCCGGATGGCATGGACCCACTGATCCCGAACGGAACTTCCGGAGGATACTTCCCGGTTTCCAAAGCCACCACTTTTGGCCTGAATGTCAATTTTTAAGCGTCACCGACCTTAAAACCATCTAAAAGAAAAGAAATGAAAAAGATCATATTTGCCTTTATATGTGTGCTGGGGATCAGTAGCTGTACGGACAAGATCCTGGACCTGGACCCCCTGGCCGAATCTACATCATCTACTTTTTTCGCCAATGAAGCCGAACTGGAACTGGCGCTCACCGGAGTATATTCCGGCCTGTACATGACCGGAGGCTATGGCATGCCCCTGCAAATGATCATGGATTTTGGAGGCTCCGACCTCGGTCTGCTGCGTTCAGGTGGTGTTTTCGGTTTCGATGAGATCGGCGCCGGCACCCACAGTGCTTCCACCGGCGGCATCGCCGATCTTTATCGCGGATTATACCGGGGCATCGGACGTGCCAATAACCTGCTGCTGAATATGGACAAGGCCGAAGGCGTTTCCCAGCAACGACTGGATGAGATCCGCGGTCAGACGCTGGCGTTACGAGCCTACAATTACACCTACCTGGTGAATTTCTTTGGAGATGTACCCTACATTGATTTTGTTCCGGGATCTGCGGAGGAAAGCCTGTTGGAACGTACCCCCGCCTCCACGGTGATCGACAACATCCTTGCTGACTTCCAAACGGCAGCCGATCTGTTACCGGAGAAATTCTCCGTGCCGGGTCGGGTAACCAAAGCGGTGGCAATGGCCCTGCGGGCACGTGCTGCCCTGTATGCCGGCCGTTATGATGTAGCGGCGGCTTCTGCCAAAGCCGTGATCGATATGGAAGATGCGGCCGGACTGATCCTGTATCCGGACTACGAAGAGCTGTTTACCCCGGCAGCTGAAGGCAATGCGGAAGGGATGCTGATCATGCCTTTCCAGGAAGGGTTCCGGACCACGCAGTCACCTACTGCATTAGGTTCCAGAAACCGGGGTTCATACACGACCTTTGCCCCCTCTCAGTTCCTGGTGGATTCCTATGAAGCCATTGATGGGCTACCCATCGACGAATCGCCCATGTATGATCCGCACCATCCTTTTGACAATCGGGATCCTCGACTGAAGGCTACGCTGGTGGTACCACAAGCCACCTGGTCGGGCATTATTTTCGAAAGCCATCCGGATAGCCTTACTTTCCGCAATGCGGATGGAAGCTCGGCTGGTGCCAACGCCGATTGTCGTACGGTAAAATGGCCGGCTGCATTCTGTGGCTATCTGTTTAAAAAATACACGGACGAACCCCGCCAGCTGGAGCGCAACGGCAACAGCGAACTGGATATTATGATCCTACGCTACGCCGAAGTACTACTCACTTACGCTGAGGCCAAGATCGAACTGAACCAGATCGATGACTCTGTACTGGAGGCCATTAACCGGGTAAGGGCCCGCGGCTACGGTGAAGTACCATACACGGATGTAACCACCAGAGATCAGGCCGAACTACGGAAACTCATCCGCAGAGAGCGCAAGATCGAACTGGCCGGCGAGGGTACCCGCTATTTTGATATCCGCCGCTGGGGAATTGCCGAGAAAGTCATGCCGCAACTGGTGATCGGACGTATCCTCGATACCTCCACCGCTACCCTGGTGCCGGATATCGACGAAGATGGTTTCATCACCTACGACAACAGCACCGGCCAGTGGGATGTGAATACCGACGCCCGCTTTCCGAATGCACAGAACCGGCAGTTCAATGCCAGCCGGGATTATCTGCTGCCGATCCCGCAGTCTGAAATTGATACTTATACCGGATTGGGAGCTCGTTTGGAACAGAATCCGGGATACTAAGGTCCGGTTCTTGGTCCTTGGCATTCGGTACCAGGTATAGTAGTGCAACAATGCAGTTAATGCCCATTTTCTGGTAAAAAATGTTTTCTCAAGCACTCGTTTATCTAATACTGAATACCCAGGATCGGATACCGAAACCCGTAAGAATGATGATTGTAAGCAAACGTAACTTTTGGGTAGGTGTCTTTTTCCTGATCAGTGTATCACTGTTTGGGAAAAAGCACCATACTGTTTTTCTGGAAGCCGAAAGTTTTTCATCACGGGGTGGATGGGTGATCGACCAGCAGTCGATGGACGTGATGGGTTCTGCCTATCTACTGGCGCATGGTTTGGGCCGGCCGGTTGCCGATGCCTTTGCTACCGTGACTATTCCACGTAAAAGCAGGTACTATGTGTGGGTACGCAACCGCAATTAGGTAGCACCCTGGCAGGTAAAGGGCTCTCCCGGTAAATTTCAGTTGTTGATTAATGATCAACCCCTGCCTGAAACTTTTCTG
>JAGQXH010000818.1 GCA_020436695.1 Lewinella sp.
TTCACTTCAAGAATGTCAGTGCTAAACTGGACCTACGCGTGTTTTTACAGGCTAAGGAGAACCTGAAGGTGATCCGCCGGATCAAACGCGACCGGGTAGAACGCAACTACCCGCTGGAGGATGTGCTCTATCGCTACGAAAACCACGTACTACCTACCTTTGAAAAGTACATCAAACCTTATCTGGACGAAGCGGATGTGGTGATTAATAACAATCACAGTTTTGATCGGGGGATCGAAGTGTTGATCGGTTATTTGCAAATGCGACTTATTAATGCTAAGATGTTATGATGCTGTAATGCTGTGATGAATGATGGTACTTGGCCGAATGGATGATCCTGCTCCCCAATTTTCGAGCGAGGGAATCAAATTTTTAGGAACATCAAGTATCAGTGATCATTGCCTTATGCATTGATCAACGGCGAGCAATGCGATCAACTTCCAACCGCACATGATACATCACAGGATCACAGCATCATAGCATCACAACATCAAATAACCGCTGATTTACATACAAAATCCGGGATAATTCCCGTGGATTTGATCAGGAACTTCGCCTGTTCCGCTGAAGTGTTACCCGTGAGTACCAGTGCTGTATCGATACCGAATTTATTGCCGCCCATAATATCAGTAGATAGGGTGTCGCCTACCATCAGAATATCTTCCTTGCTTACGGGCACGCGGGTCTGCAGATACTGAAAGGCAAAAATGAACATCTGCGAACTGGGCTTGCCGAAACGGATCACTTTTTTCCCTACAATGGCTTCCAGCATATCGGCAATGCCGCCAATGGCAATGTGCACTTCGTGTTTTGACACCGGGTAGGTCTCATCCGAATTGGCCACGATAATGGGAATATTTTTGCGGCGAATGAGGTTAATGGCCTTATTCAGGTCCCGGTTCCAGTCGAAGCCCTCCTCGTCCAGTAACACCAGGGCGCGGACGTCCGGGGATTTGTGATAATTGAACTCAGAAATGGGAATGCCTTCCAGCCCCGTTCCCTCCAGGTAATAGGCCGACTTTTCGGTGCCCATGTAAACCACCTGCCCGTCTTTCAGTTTGTTTGAAGTACTCCCGGGCCAGCATACCCGAAGAAATGATGTGATCCGTGTTGATGGCTTCGATGCCGGAATCCCGGTATTTGGCGGCCAACAATTCCGGACTGCGGGAAGAGTCATTGGTCAAGACAAAATATTCCATACCGTTAGCAGCCAGATGGTCAAAAGTATGTTCTATACCCTTGATCACGCCATTATAGTTCTTCAGAACGCCGAAGGCATCGAAAAAGACGGCTTTATATCGGTTTAAGATCGAGGCAAAATTGCTGAGTTTCATAAGTGTACCAGTTGAATGGGCCCGTGAGTGTACTACCCGTTTATAGGTTCAGTTCCCGAAGTATCGGTTCGGGATCGAATTTATCCACAGATGGGAAGTAAGACTGGTAGGCTTCCGCCTGTAATTTGGTGGCGTAGATCTCGTGGAAGAAGTACCGTCCGTCTTTGATCACATAGTTGAGAATAAAAAAGCGGTACACTTCTCCGAGGAAACGTATTTCCTGTTCGGTTAGGGGATAGACCTGGTGATATTCCTTCAGGAACAGCAGGAAGCGATCTTCCATCAGGGGGTCAATATTATAGGTGAAAACAGTGCGGTCACCTACATCCGACACGATCCGGCTGAGAAAATAGAAATCCAGAACCCGGGAACTCATGCGGAACCAATCATAATCCCAGCGCGAAAATAGTTTATAAGATCGAGTTACGGAAAAATTACCGATGTTCCAGTCCACAAATACCGGAATGCGGGCCCACTCGTCGAAGCCGTATTTTTCTGAATTCTCCAAAAAGCTATTGCATTGTTCGCGGATTACGGCCTCATTCATACGGTGTTCATATCGTCCGAAATCCGAGTCGAGCAGTCGCAGCAAATGTTCAATGTCGCTTTGCAGTGTTTTGGACGAAGGCGGTAGGGTATTGCGGATCCGATGACAGACCTGATGCAGTTGAGCGAACTGGCGGCCGAGGGTTATGATCTGCTTTTCTTCCAGTCGGCGCGGCAATTTCCGGTCGATCTTTATGGGACGGTAAAAGACTACCCAGGCGTCGATGAGTTTGTTGCGGAAGCGATAGGAGAACAGCGTATTGCCCTTCATCAGCGAGCGGGAGAGGAAATTCTCGTAAGGTGCCGGCAGATTATTGGCCAATACGTTGATAATGGTGTGATCTTCCACAAAATGCTCGTATTGGCCGAAGTAAGATAGCTTGGCGATCACAAAGCTCTTATCGGTAAATACCGCCTTGTATACATGATTGGTGGATACCTTGGCGCTGATATCGGATATGGATTTTATCTCCCGGCTGGCATCGTAGTGTTGCCAGGCTTCTTTAATGATCTCGGTAAATTGGATGAACATGTAGGTAGATGCTGATTTTGGTTAGGATACATTTTTTATTGGAAGTTGGGACTTTGGGATCTAGGGATACTCGGATTCTGCGTACCATGACTTCTGATACTAAATCCCAATATATTTTCCCTACTTTGCAAGCCATGCGTTACGAAAGGAAATTCCCGTCCCGTCACCTGTCGATGTCCTCCATGGAGCAGCTCATCCTGAGGCATCCTTTGGGGTTTCGTAAGGCGTTTCCCGACCGACAG
Organism: Lewinella sp.; assembly: GCA_020436695.1. Lineage (GTDB taxonomy): Bacteria > Bacteroidota > Bacteroidia > Chitinophagales > Saprospiraceae > Flavilitoribacter. The sequence goes on from JAGQXH010000818.1 coordinate 2,655, forward strand.
ATCAACAACGTCTATTTTGATACGCCGGACTGGGCGACATTGCGGGAAAATCTTTCGGGTATCAGTGATCGTACCAAATACCGCCTGCGCTGGTATGGCTCCGGGCAAACGCAATTGATCGGGCCGGCCAGATTTGAGCTCAAAAAAAAGGAAAATTTGCTGGGTACTAAAATTATTTATTCGCTGGATGAGCAAATTGCCTGGCCCGACATCTCCTCGCTTACGGCTAATCTGCCGTCCCTCCGGCACAACATGCTGCAACCCAGTCTGGTAAACAGCTACCGGCGGGCCTACTTTCAATCGGCTGATCTGCACTTCCGGCTTACCCTCGACTGGGACCTGCGTTTCGCACCCTACCACATCCAACCATTTCCGCTGTGTCCGTTCCCGGAACCGGTGCTGGTGATAGAATTGAAATACGAACAGGCAGTTGATGACCGCCTGGATGATTTTACCCAATTCTGGCCGCTGCGACTCGACCGCTTTTCCAAGTATGTTAATGGGATGCAGATGGTTTATTTGTAAGCGGTTCACAGTAGACGGCATACGGTGTAATACGCCATTCATCCCTACGAACCGCCCACTGTGGTTTGTCAATAGTACATTGTCAATTAAATTAGCTAACATTGCTCTTGTTCCATTGCTTCATTGTCTGGAGGCCATGGAACAATGGAACCATGTAGCATCGAATCGTCTGTAGAGAATTTGTCTGCTCAATGTTTATGTTACAGAATTTTGTTGACAATGTCCTACTGCTTCAACACTTTACGCACCAATAACTTCCCATTCCGCTCCATCTGGAAGGAGTACATACCCGCCGGTAGTTCCCTGGTGGGAATATCTATTTTAAGTAGGGTAGTATATAGCGCAGATTCCTCCCAGACCGCCTGCCCCAGGGCATTGATCAGCCGTAGCCGGTAGCGACCACTCTCCGGCAATTCGGCCGAAATAGTGATCACCTGATCAAAAGGGT
>JAGQXH010000819.1 GCA_020436695.1 Lewinella sp.
GGCGAAAGTCGTAGTTGGTACGCTAATCAGTAGGTCACAGGTTCGAATCCTGTCGGGATCACTCTAAACAAATGATTTGTTTCGAAAAAAGCCTTGACTCCTAAGAATCAAGGCTTTTTTCGTTATGGGCGTTGGCTTTACAAGGAAATAAAGAGTATGCTTTACAATAATTTGTTTTACCATGTAGCTTATCCACTCTGGTCAGCCGGCTCAGGTCAGTACAAGTAAATAGGATTCGTACACACCCACGGCACCCATTCCCGGGCCAGGAACAAACTGGCTTCGATCCGGTATCTGCCTGCTTGCAGACCGGGCCGGTATTCGTAAGTATACACGTCCTTTTGTTCGTCAATGATGACTCCATTCTTCAGGAGGGTAAATTTTACAGGAAAGGGCGACAGCGCTGTCAGTTTATCGGCAAGATCAATTTTTAGAGAATCCCCCATTATGGCGTTAACTATCCCATCTTTATCCTGTGAAAAGAATTGAAAACCCCGGGCTTCAGCCAGTGATTCAAAAGAAATGTAGACGTGACCTTTGATCAGGTTGTCCATGATATTTCTATCGGTCAGGGTATCGCATAAAACATGGTTGTTTACGTAATTAAATGAGGCAAAATAGGTATCCAGGTCCCATTGAAATGCCCATCCTGTCTCATTGGGTTCATGGAGCAACCATTTTTCCTTCCAGCCCGGATCTGTCTTTTTGATCGTTTTTGCGTTCGGACCCACCCACTCAACCCGGCCGTCATCGGTATACCGGGCCCTGATACCCTGATTGTGGTGCGCATCAACGGCAGCAAAACCAACAATTTGCCGGCTGTCATTGAGAGCGTCCCAATGCCTGAGGATCTCGGTTTGAGCGTCGAACAGTTCGCGGTAGACCCAGTGCCTATATTTTCTGCCGTTGACCAGCGCGTTGAGGATCATGCTCAACAAGAAGTTTTTGTCTTCATCCAGCAGGTCGGTATGGATATTGTAAATTTCCATGGCCTGGTAAAAGGGATTGTCCCATTCGTGGTCCTCCTCACTATGTACATAACCCACGAAACCTCCGGACCGGACTACTTCTTTTATCACCTCACCGGTTGCTGTATGCCAGTCAATCACCGTATCCCTCATCGGGCTGACCATCAGACCCCTGGTCTCGGTGCCGCTTTCCAGAACAATATGGTCGTAGACCCCGTGCAGCGCTCTTGGAAAAGTATCCTGCTCATTTCGAATGTGGTCACTAAAAAAAATGAAGTCCAGTTTGGCCTTTTTGGCGGCGGGCAATATTTCCGCCAATACCCCTCTGCTGTCGTGCGACCAAAAGCAATGGGCATGTAACACACCTTTGTAATCGGTTTTATCAGTAAAGTTCCGGACGGGTTGATACTGAGCCCAAATCTCGGCGCGGGCCTTTTCCAGATCTGGATAGCTTACCCAGTGCCGCCAAAGAGCAGGCCCTAAAAGAATTGCACCTGCTAAAACCAACAATGCGATCAGGAGGATAAGGGAGCGGAGGATAAATCGCTTAACTTTTTTGAACGTGGTCATTAGCTGTCGAAGAATTATTTGATTTTCATCTGAGACAACAGGCGGATCTCCGATCCATCCGGAGCCAGATAATCGTAGTTTATAAAGAATCTGCCCGTAAAGCCTACGGTACGCGACCATCCACCTATCACAAATTCACATGCCTATCCTCAGTCACCGACTGCTCACAAGCCTCAATGATCCGCTGACAGGTGACTGCATCTTCCAGACTGGATAGCGGCGCTTCACCCTGGCGGATCACCCGGTCGATAAAATAGGTTGCGGTATTTTTGATGGATTCCGGATAGGCCTGAAAGGTCTGGGAATGTGCTCCATTTCTGGAATTGATCACCCAGTCGCGGTAGCTGTAGCGGGCACTGCCTTTGGTGCCGATCACTTTGATGAGGCAGGTCCATGGATCTCCGGACTGATCATCATTGGCAAAGCTGGCGCAGAGGTGACTCAGTGCGCCGCTTTTCATTTTCATATTGACCATAGCTACATTTTCCTGCGGCGCGATGGTGCCGTTTATCGTGCTGCGGAAACAGGAGACCGATTGCGGTTGTCCGGCCAGGTATAGCGTCGTATAGGCGTGGTGGGTCAGGATCTGACGAATGACACCGGGGTATCTTGCCCTGATTTCTTCGGCGTGCTCGATGTTGTACATCATGTAGAACTGGGTGATCGTCCCCAGCTTTCCCGATTGTATCATCTGCCGCATGCGTTCTACCCCGGCTTCGTAAATATAATTATGCCCAGGCATGCAGTGGACACCCGCTTCTTCTACTGTCTGCTGCATTTGCAACAATTCTGCAACATTGGAAGCAGCTGGTTTTTCCACCAGGATGTGTTTTCCGGCCCGGGCCGCCTGGATCGTGTATTTCGCATGGGTTTCCATATTGGTCAGGATGAAAACCACGTCGATCTCCGGGTCATTGAAGAGTTCCTCAGCGGAGGAGTAGACCGTTCTACACTCGTACAATCGGGCTTTGTACAGACCGTTTTCAGCGTCCCGGTCCCACAGGCCTTTGAGTGCTGCGCCGGGCAACCTGAATACGGCATCGGCATGCAGATCGGCGACATCGCCGGCGCCGATGAATCCTACGTTAATGGTCTTCATTGTTAGTCCTTCCCATTTGGAAACAATTTAACAGTTCAACAATTCAACATCGCAAACATGGATACGTGTTTTGCTTTCCATTTTTTAGTTAAACACCCAATCCACCCCGGTTTCCTTCCAGCGTCTTTCTGCTGCCGACTGCAAAACGGCTTCACATACCTTTTGCGTCTCCAGGGCGTCTTTGAAGGTAGGTGCACAGGGCTCGCCCGTTTCCAGGCTTCTCAAAAAATCAGCCATCTGATGAATGAAGGAGTGCTCGTAGCCGATCGACAATCCTGGTACCCACCATTTATCCATATAGGGATGCTCACCATCGGTAATGTGAATGGAACGCCAGCCACGCAGGATGCCTTCGTCGCGGTGATCAAAATACTCCAGCCGGGTAAGATCGTGCAGGTCCCATTTTATAGAAGCGTGCCGGCCGTTGATCTCAAAGGTGTAAAGGGCCTTATGCCCCCGGGCGTAGCGGGTAGATTCAAAAAGCCCCAGCGAACCGTTCTGGAAATGACAGTGAAATATGCAGGCATCGTCGATACCCACCGGCTGAACGGCGCCGCTGAGTTGGTGCGTTCTTTCTTTCACAAAAGTCTCTGTCACAGCAGATACATCCCTGATGCCGCCGTTCAGCCACATGGCCGTATCGATACAATGCGCCAGGAGATCACCGGTCACGCCGGAGCCGGCCGCGTCGACATCCAGGCGCCAGAGGGCTTCTCCTCCTTGCGGCAATTCCGGGTTGATGGTCCAGTCCTGCAGGAAATTGGCCCGGTAGTGATATATTCTCCCCAGTTTACCGGAGTCGATGATCTGCTTGGCCAGGCTAACAGCCGGGATGCGCCGGTAGTTATACCAGACCGTGTTTGCTACGCCTGCCTTTTCGACGGCCTCCACCATAGACTTCGCCTCCGTCAAACTACGCGCCAAAGGTTTTTCGCAAAGCACCATTTTCCCGGCAGCGGCGGCGGCAATGGCAATATCCGCATGCAG
>JAGQXH010000081.1 GCA_020436695.1 Lewinella sp.
CCTCCTTCTGGCGCAAGGAGTGGAAGGAATTGCCGTAGGGCTGTCCACGAAGATCTTACCCCATAATATTGGAGAGCTTATTAAGGCCTCTATAAAAATTCTGGAGGATAAAAAATTTACCATTTATCCGGACTTTGACACCGGCGGCTCTATTGATGTATCAGAATATAATAATGGAAAGCGCGGAGGTAAAATTTTGATCCGGTCGAAAATCGAAAAACGGGATAAAAATACTCTGGTCATTACGGAGTTGCCATATGGTGTAACCACCAGTTCGCTGATCGAAAGCATCGTTAAAGCCAATGACAAGGGAAAAATCAAAATAAAAAAGATCGTAGATAACACCGCCCAGGATGTGGAGATACTTATTGATCTGGTGGCGGGCACCTCACCGGATCTGACCATCGATGCGCTTTACGCTTTTACCAATTGCTCTGTGTCTGTCTCTCCCAATGCTTGTGTAATTGTCGATAATAGACCGGAATTTCTTTCGGTCAATGAGATCTTAAGAATGTCGACCGAACATACAAAAGATCTTCTGCGACAAGAACTGGAGATTAAAAAAGCTGACCTGGAGCAAAAATGGCACAATGCCAGCCTTGAAAAAATATTCATCGAAAACCGGGTATATCATGATATCGAAGAGTGCGAAACCTGGGAGGCCATGCTCGAAACCATCGACAGGGAGATGCGTAGATATATCGCTGATCCGGATGAAAAATTAAAAGCAGTTGATACCCGTATCCAACTGATGCGGCCTTTTACGGAAGAAGACATCTTGAGATTGACCGAAATCAAAATCAAGAGGATTTCTAAGTTCAACACTTTTAAAGCGGATGAGCATATCCTCCAATTGGAATCAGATATTGCTCAGACCTTACATGACTTGCAGCATTTAACTGAATTTGCAATCACTTATTTCGAGGACTTGTATGAGCGATACGGATCGAAATATCCCAGACGCACCGAAATCACCTCATTCGAGCAAATTGATGTCGTGCAAGTGGCCGCCAATAATGTCAAATTGTATGCAAATCTAAAGGAAGGTTTTATCGGCTGGGGTCTTAAGAAAGATCAGGAAATCAGAGAATGCTCGGATCTTGACGACATCATAGCCTTCAAAAAAGATGGCACATTTAAAGTGTCAAAAATCGGCGACAAGGTATTCATGGGGGAAAATATTCTGCACGTGGATGTGTGGAAAAAGGGTGACGATCGAACAACATACAACCTGATTTATCTCGATGGTGAGTCAGGAAGAGCAATGGCCAAGCGCTTTAACGTAAAAGCCATCACCCGTGATAAGGAATACGATCTGACCAAAGGAGACAAAAACTCGAAGATTCTATATTTCAGCGCTAATCCGAACGGAGAGGCTGAGGTGGTGACCATTAAACTGCGTCAGAGCGCCAAGGCCAAGAAAAAGATCTTTGATTTTGATTTTGGTGAGCTGGCCATCAAAGGGCGGAGTGCCGGTGGAAATATCCTGACCCGCTATCCGGTGCTGAATGTAACCCTGAAAGAAGTTGGCAAATCTACGCTGGGCGCCATGAAGATCTGGATGGATGAAGTGAGCGGTCGCCTGAATACGGATGGACGGGGCATTTATCTCGGCGGTTTTGATACCGGCGATCAGATCCTGGCCATTTACAAGACCGGAGAGTATGAACTGATGGAACTGGATCTGAATAAAAAGTTCGACACCAAGGAACTGATGCACATCACCAAGTTCGATCCGGATGACATCGTGAATATCCTCTACTACGAAGGTGGTAAGGAATGGACGATGGTCAAGCGTTTCCAGATCGAAACGAGTACGCAGGGTCAGCGTTTTCTTTTCCTTTCCGACCATAAGAGTACCAAACTTCTGTACGCCACTACTGAGGAAGCACCGGTGCTGCATTACAGCTATCGCACCAAAGAAGGGAAGGTAGAGGAGACGCTGGATATTGCCGAATTTATGGATGTCAAAGGCTGGAAAGCCCTGGGGAATAAGCTGACCGACTATAAAGTGACGACCGTCAAGGAGGTCAAAACGGAAGAACCGGAGACTACCGAAAAGAAGGCATCAAATAAAGCAACTGAAGGCAACGGTAAGCTACATGCCGGGGATACCATTGATTTCGATATCGAGGATAACGGACAGACGAAGTTGTTTGATTGAGCATGAGAGCCAGTAAATTTTTGAGAACATAATAAAGGGGATTAGTGCTGATTGATTATTTGTATTGCTTTTTTTAGCAGGACTTCCAGTTCTTCAGCATGGGTCAGCCAGATACAGTGTGCAGCATTGGGTATTTCAAAATAATGTCCTTTAGGGATCAATGCGGCCAATTGCTGTGTCGGCCAGTTGGGGCGGATGTCATTACCTGCGTTGATAAAAATGGCCGGCACTTGGATGTTGGCAATATCATGGAGTAATTCCGGTCGTTTGATGTACGCCCTCCAGCTTTGGACACCGAGTTTGTTCACTGCCGGATCAGCCTGAAAGATCTTTCCGCCGTAATCTTCTCCCTGTTCCGCCAGATTTTTCTTGTATACAGCACTCCATTCGCGGTCATTAACAATTCGGCCACCGGCAATGCCGATCAGGCCCATTACCCGATCCGGGTATCGGATGGTGTAGGCCAGGGCAACATCTGGTCCGGCGGAATGACCACTTACGATCCAGCGATCGATTCCATAGGCCTGCCTAATAGCTTCTATGTCTTCTATCGTTTGATCCAGATGGTATTGTTCATCGTAATCTGACCGGCCGCATCCCCGGGGTTCGAATCGGATCACTTGGCAAATGTCTTCCAGCAGGGCCGAAACGGGTTGCAGATAATCATCACAGCCCGGGCCACCGTTACACAGAAGTAGAGGCGTGCCCTTGCCGGAAGCAGTGGTCCATATTTTGGTTGTATTAACTTGAATGTATCGTTCCAATTATGATTCAGGCTGCTCGTCGATGATGATGTAATGTTCCTTCAGGTAGGCCGCTAATTTAGAAACGTCAGACATAAGCAATCTTTCTTCTTTGCCGTAGGTCTCCAGGAACTGGTGAAATTTGTTGTCTTTCGTGATCAAATTGATCTTCCCGATGAGAAAGTCTCTGGACCGAAAGGTACTGGTTTTGATCTCATCTACATTCGCCAGATCTATACGGCTGCCTTTATAGCCTTCTTTGATCTCAACCTGGCCGTTCCCGATCCGGATAAACTTCTTGGCAGATTCTTTTTCCCTTTCCCGCAGATTCATCAGAGTAACCAGGTAAATACCGGAACCGATCGCTAAAGCCATGCCTCCCTTCCGGATCACTAGAATATACAGCAGTACGCCGAGCGCAATGCCGGCGGAGGCAAGGAAGATCTGGATGCGAAGAGAAGCATTGCGGCCTTTACTTCTTCTGATGACCAGGTGATCGCCTTCTTCGTTGAATTCCAGATAGTGCCGGTGGAGTACAGGGATGATTGGACTTCGGTCAGGAGTCTGGGATATTTCCATGTTATTATAATTTGAGAGTATAGGTTACGCGTTTAACAGGATCATTCAACTGTTCAGTCTTCCAATTCGCAGCAAAATATGAAAACTAGCCGTTTTTTTGGTATTCATATCTGCTAAATCTTTCTTGCGTTTCTGCTCACTGCCCAACCAGGCCCGTTCCAGTTCAGCGCGTATCAGTTCTACCGGGTCACTTCCATGTTTCCGTTTGTAATGTTGCACGGATGACCAACTACTGAAGTATCCCAGGGTTTGTTCGAAAGTCCATTGATAGTCCATGTTTAATTGCGGAGTAGCGAGTCGTTCCAAAGGAAAAGGGATCCGGGCGAAAGCGTCGTCGAGGTGCCGCCGTTCGGTATCCCAGTACGGACCGACAATGTCGTGATAGAAACGATCGATGATCGGATTGATCGTTTCATCCATCCGAAACAGTGGGTATCCGAATTCTGCCAGTATGCCATCCGGGCGCAGGCAGTAAACTACCTTTTCGTACCAGCGTTGGTGATCAAACCAGTGAATGGCCTGTCCTACCGTGATCAGATCAAAATGACCGGCAGGAAAATCGGCTGTCTCGGCCGGCTGTACACTGTAAACGATATTGTCGGCCGGCTCCGCTTTTTCCAGTTGTTGCCGGCTGATGTCGGTGGCCTGTACATCTTTGAACCGTTTGGCCAGTGCACGGGCTACCTGTCCGTTACCGGTAGCACAGTCCCAGGCCCGCTCGAAACCATTTACCCATTGATAGATGGCTTCGTATAATGCCGGCGGATAAACCGGCCGGAATTTGGCGTAAGCTTCGGATTGGGTAGAGAAGTTGTCTTTCATGGCGAAGATATGGATGAAAACTATTGAGTGATGTAAAGATAGACACTCGTATTTACTTGGTGCCACAACCTGAATACGGACCTATGCGGGAGCATTTTTTTAACAATTTTCCGCGATATGGGAAAAAATAGTCCGCCAAATCAGTCTAAGCATTGTGATAATATCTTGAAACTATAACAATTGGAACCAATGAAAACCCTATTAATTATCTTTTCCTGCCTGTTGTTTCTGGCAGGCTGTACCCCTGTGGCCAATGAGATCCCGGAACCCAATAGCGAAACCTCCGGAGAAATTATTCAACGCTATTTCACTTTTGATCTTTCGGACCTACCCGATTACAGTACTACTGATCTTCCCGCTTACTTTCCGCCAAATATTCTCCAGAACGATAATACTCCGGCCAATAACCGGATAACAGATATTGGCGCGACCCTTGGCCGGGTATTATTCTACGATAAAAATCTGAGTGTAAATAATACCGTTTCCTGTGCTTCCTGCCATCAGCAGGAATTAGGTTTTTCGGATGTAGTGCAATTTAGTGAAGGCCACAATGCCGAACTGACCGGCGCTCATTCCATGCGTTTGGCCAATACCAATTTTTATCTCGGCCCCCAAATGTTTTGGAACAAGCGGGCCGCTGACCTGGAAGAACAGACCACCCAGCCTATCCAGGATCATAAAGAAATGGGCTTTGATGTGGAGCAGGGAGGTATTGATGCACTGATCGAAAAACTGGAACAACTGGAATACTATCCCATTCTGTTTGAACAGGCCTTTGGACAGGAAACTATTACCGAAGAAAGAATGCAAATGGCCCTGGCCCAGTTTATCCGCAGCATGATCTCGGTAGACAGTAAGTTCGATCGTGGCGCGGAACAGGCCTTTGATCCGGCGCAGCCGGGGAATCTGGCCAATGCGCCTTTCCCCAATTTTACGGCGGAGGAAAATAGGGGTAAACGCTTGTTTTTCAATCCTATTCCCCAGGGAGGAGTCGGTTGTGCCGGCTGCCACCAGCCACCTACCTTTGCCCTGGATGCCAATAGCCTAAATAACGGGCTGGATCGGGATGAAACTACGGTCTTCAAATCTCCCTCCCTGAAAAATGTGGCGATCACCGGCCCCTACATGCACGATGGGCGATTTGCCACATTGCAGGAAGTGATCGAGCATTATAATTCCGGAATTCGGGGCGGGACTACGCTGGATAGCCGGCTACAGTTGCCTAATACCAACCAACCGCTCCGTTTGAATTTGAGTGATGAGGATAAAGCTGCTTTGGCAGACTTTCTTCGTACCTTGACGGATGATCAACTCATTTCGGATGAGCGATTTAGCGATCCGTTTAAGTAAGAAAAAACTAAAATGTATAGGACCTCACTTTTATCCTTAGCTCTTTTATTGATAAGCTGCCTGACGCTACACGCTCAGCAGTCTTCAAAAAAGATCGATGCTTCCATTGCCAACGGTTTCCGGTTGCGGAATCTTACTCCTTACCAAAGTGGAGGCCGGGTAGTCGATATCGCGGTGGATCCCCACAATCGATCCATCTGGTTCGCAGCGGTGGCTTCCGGTAACCTGTGGCGCACCAAAAATGCGGGGATAAGCTGGCAGCCGGTATTTGAGCATTACGGTTCGTACTCGACGGGAGTGGTCGAGATCGATCCTAATAATTCTAATATCGTATGGTTGGGTACCGGTGAGAACAATGCCCAACGTTCGGTCAGTAAAGGCGATGGAGTTTATAAAAGTGTGGACGGCGGCAATACCTGGACCAACATGGGCCTGCAAACGAGCGAACACATCGGCAAGATCGTTATTGATCCCCGCAACTCCAATGTGGTCTATGTAGCGGCTCAGGGGGGCGTTTGGGCACCGGGAGGAGAACGGGGCTTGTACAAAACGATCGACGGGGGTAGTACCTGGGAACGCATCCTGCACATCAGCGAAAATACCGGGATCTCGGATATTATATTCGATCCGGGAGATCCCGATATTTTACTGGTGTCGTCTTATCAGCGGCGCAGGCATCCCGGGGTACTGGTGGCCGGCGGCCCGGACGGGGGGATCTGGAAAAGCACGGATGCCGGCCAAAACTGGCGACAACTGAAAAGAGGACTTCCCGGCGGCGATCTGGGCCGGATCGGTTTGGCGATGTCTCCCCAAAAGCCCGATGTGGTCTATGCACTCATTGCCGGAACGGATGATACCAAAGGCTTCTATCGGTCGGCCGACCAGGGAGAAAGTTGGGTGAAGATGAGCGACTATATGGTGATCGACGCTCAGTATTACATGGAGCTTTATCCTGATCCGCATCAATTTGATAAGGTGTACAGCGTCAACACCATTATTCAGGTAACCGAAGACGGTGGCAAGACTTTCAGCAATCTCAATAATCGCGACATGCACGTGGATCACCATGAAATTGTGTTTGATCCGGATCATCCCGATCATCTGTTGATCGGCAATGACGGCGGCATTTACGAAAGCTGGGATGGTGCCGAAACCTGGCGATTCTTTGATAATCTCCCACTCGCTCAGTTTTACCGCGTCGGTCTGGATAATGCCTACCCTTTTTACAATGTATACGGCGGCACCCAGGACAATAGCACGCTGGGTGGTCCTTCGCGTACTACCAGCAGTAGTGGTATCCAGAACAAGGACTGGTTTGTGACTACCGGTGGAGACGGTTTTCAGACGCGGGTAGACCCGGATGATCCGAATATTGTGTACAGTGAATCCCAATATGGTGGACTGGTCCGCTACGACAGAAAGAGTGGAGAAAGAATGTCCATAAAACCCCAACCGGGCATGGGAGAGGAACCCCTGCGGTGGTACTGGAACGCTCCCTTGCTCATCAGCCCGCACCAGGGTAGTCGCCTTTATTTTGCGGCGGAGCGGCTGTTCCAGAGCGAAGATCGTGGCAATTCCTGGACGGCGATCAGTGACGACCTTAGCCTTGGTCGTGATCGCAACAGGATGGAAGTTATGGATAGGGTATGGGGAGTAGACGCTATCTTCAAAAATGTATGGACCTCTCCACTGGGCACGATTGTCGCGCTGGATGAAAGCCCTCTGACGGAAGGTTTGATCTACGCCGGAACTGATGATGGTCAGATCAGTGTGACTTCAGATGGAGGAGCGCAGTGGCAGCGGCTGGGGGCTATCGCGGGCGTACCCAAAAACACCTACGTGGCGGATGTGCACGCCTCCCGAACCGATCCCAACACCGTTTTTGCCGTGTTTAACAACTACAAATTCGGCGATTTTAAGCCCTACATATACAGGAGTGATGACGCCGGAAAAAGCTGGCGTTCCATCAAAGGCGATCTGCCCGATGATGAGTACTTGTGGACGATCTATCAGGATCACGTTGATCCGGATCTCTTGTTCCTCGGTGCCGAATCGGGCTTGTACTTTAGTCTCGACGGTGGACGGCAGTGGATCAAGTTTAAGTCCGGGATACCTACGATCGCGATCCGGGATCTGGAGATCCAAAAGCGGGAGAATGACCTGGTGGCCGCTTCTTTCGGTCGGGGATTTTATATACTGGATGATTATTCTCCCTTGAGAACGATTAATGTGGAGACCCTCGATCAGGATATGGTGCTGTTCCCGGTGAAGGATGCCCTCCAGTACATAATTTCCGGTGGCGGTGGCGGAGCATTGGGCGCTACCAATATGAGTTCGCCCAATCCGGAATTCGGAGCGGTCTTTACTTACTATGTCAAGGATGGCGTAAGTTCCCTAAAGCAACAAAGGAAAAAAGCAGAAGCCGATAAAGTAAAATCCGGCGAACCGGTCTACTATCCCGACTGGGATGAACTGGCGGCGGAAAGAATGGAGCGAAGACCGGCGATCGTTATTTCCATTTCGGATGAGCAAGGCCAGGCGGTCAGCCGGGTCTCCGGTCCCATCAGCAAGGGTATCCATCGTATTTCGTGGGATCTTAGGGATGGGAACGGCGCCAGAGCCATCCCAGGTATCTACACCGCCCGATTAGCCAATGTGGTGAATGGCGAATGGCAAACCACCGATCATACTCAAACCTTCCAGGTGAAGGCGCTGAATAATGCTACACTGCCGGCGACTGATCCTAAAGCCAAACATGAATTCCTGACTCGGGCCCTTGAGTTAAGAGCAGAAGTGATGCGCTCCCAGCGTATCATATCTACGGTTTCGGAGGAGGTGAAAAAAGCGGCCGGTCTGGTCCTGGCCTCTTCGGAAATTGAACCGGAGGTATACGAGCAGCTATCAATTATGGAGAAAAAATTGTATCAATTCCTCGTCACCCTGGAAGGCAATCAACTGATGACAGAAAAAATGGAGCTAATCCCTCCGTCCATCCTGTCGAGACTTTATAATGCCGGGAATAGTAATGCTTCCACCTCCGATGTGACTCAGACACAACGGGAGGATTATCGCATCGCAGCAGAGGAATACGCCGCCCTCGCGGCTGAATACAATCGCTTTGTGGAAACAGAGCTGCAACCAGTGGCGGAAAAACTGGCTGCCGGCAGTGCAGCTATTATACTGACGGTGGAACGGATGGTCCTCCCTAAATAGTAGCCCGTTCGCTGGAAGGAGGGTTTATAAAGCTAGAGAGTCTGCTGGAAACTCGATTAATATTTTGAATTTCCCTCGTCTTTAGTTGTTTTTCGCTGACGGTGGATATACCGGTAAATCGAAAAAGGTGGCATTGACTACACCCTTTGCCTGCAATACTCCTATGGTAATAAAAATAGCAGTGCCCTCCGTCAGGATCAGGGTACTGGCCGGTCCTACCCGTTTCCAGGAACTTCCTTCGGTAATTTTATCCTGGTTACAGGTTGCTGGATATTCTCTTGCGCATCCTGCTGAGGGATTCAGGCGTAATGCCCAGGTAGGATGCAATATGATATAGCGGAACTCGCTGAAAAAGTTTCGGTCGCGTTTCCATGAGTTTGCGGTACCTCATTTCCGGGCTGAGGTTTTTGAAATCATCTAATGAGTTACTGCTCTCGGCGATCAATGTACTACTTAGGTTGATGATCATTGATCCCAGCTTAGGGACTTTTTCCAGTAGTTTCTTGTTTCGCTCATCACTCCCCAGGGCTATCACACTATCTTCCAGGCACGATAAATAATAAGCTGATGGTTCTTTTGTCAGATAACTGACCGGGTTGATGGTTTGATTTTCGGTATAAAACTCAGTGGTCCTTTCTTCTCCGTCGATGATGTGAAAGCTCCTGATACAGCCTTTTAACACAAAAAAGCACTCTTTGGAGTATTCACCTTCGGATAAAAGTGTAGATCCCTTTTTATAATATTTTATGAGATTTTGTTCCTTAATGGTAGCTATTTCATCGTCAGTGAGCGGAATGTACTGGGTGATGAAGGCTATGATCTTATCTTCCATTTTTATAGGTTGTAATACTCTAAAAACAATTTCCCTTCGTTAAGGTTTCCCTTCGCCAGGTGGCAAAAGCTTAATCTGATCAATACCTGCATTTGCCGTTTTCTTATCTTAAGTCAAGAGAAAAGGATGCTTAAAGTTGCAGTTTTGTCCCGACAAAAAAAATCAGATCACTTAAATAGAACTGGAAATGAAAGCATTCTTCTTTATGACAAAAACGACGGCAATGATATTGGTGCTGACACTGTTGTTAAGCACGAAAAGCTTTGGTCAGTCGTCAGCCGGCCATTCCGATTCAACCGCTGTTTCGGGAATGACAGCATTCAAACAGGCCATCAACTTTTGCCCAATTGCCATCGCATTTGGCATTTATTCCGTAAATTATGAACGATTAACCAATGACCATCACGGATTTATGATCCGCGGTGACTATGAATCCATCCCTAACCGCTTTTCCGATGCAAACATTAATGTAAGTGGGAAAGCGGCCATTGTGAATTACCGCTATCATGTGAAAGGCGGTTTAAATTCTCTTTTCATCGGAGCATTTTCCCGTTATCGCGTTTACACCGGTGATGGGAATTTGAAGGATACCTCCTTCGACTTTACGCTTTCAGAGATCACCATAGGTGCAAATGCCGGGAAACGCTGGATCCTAAAAAATGGGCTTAACTTAAATCTGGTATTGGGCTACGGACTATTTATGGATAAAATGGATTCGAGTAGCTCCGATAGCGACATTATTAATTCCATTCACACCTTTCAAAAAGAATATGACCTATACAATGGACTCTATGGAGAAGTGTCTATTGGATATGCTTTTTGAGTTCAGGAGAATAGTATCGGCAATAACCTAAAACCCACGTTCCCCAGGGCTCTTTTTTATCCAAAGAACCCCGGGGAACGTGAAATGCAGCCGTTTCTGTAAAGAAAGAAAAGCAGGCTTAAAACGAAATGCCGTAAAAAATGACCGGTAGCATAGGTAATTGCCTAATGTCTTCGATCTTCTCACTATACTTATTATAATATTGCTCAACCAGGGCATCTCCATTATTGATGTTCTGGATCTCTAATTTCAGGAGTTGTGTAGTTTTTGGTCGATTGATGCGGTAGGTCAGGCTGAGATCGATCCGAAGCACATTATCACCTCGGGCGGAGTAGGGCATGTTATCCAAACGAATTTCTTCACCAGCCAAAATTGAAGCCGTCAGGTCAATGGGGGTGTAGTTCAGTCCACCGTAACTCAGCAGGCGGGTATTGAATCCTAGTGTTTTTTGTTTGTTACCTTTGGTTTTCAACTGATACTCTTTGCCCAGCAACGCGTTGGTAGCATATCTTCCATTGAACCGGGTGTCACGCCAGATATCATCATTGGTCTGATATTCCGAATCGTAAAATGAAGCGGTGATCAGGTAGTAAAAACCATGATCTAAAAAGCGCTCAAGCGTTAATTCTATCCCGTAATTCCGCCCAAGCCCATCATTGACCAGGCGTTCGGTATTGAAGCTGGAGATCTCATTGAGGGAAGAAAACGTACTACCTGTTTCGGCACCGATGGGCACATCGTAGAGATCCTGGTAATAGACTTCTGTTTTCAGATGGGTATGATCATTTAGTTGCATGTCGTGCCCAAGCACGTAATGGCGAGCTTTCGGTAATTCCAGATCTTTATTTATATAAACCCGTGTACCTTCTCCATTTCCAGGTCCCTGGGTAAGGTATTCGGTAATGGTGGAAAGCCGGCTGTGTACCCCAAAACCGGCGAAAAACCGGTGCCTGGGATTGACCTGATAACTTAAACTGAGCCGAGGTTCAAAGCTGGAAGAATTATTGAAAGTAAAATACTGCATATGAAATCCACCTACCGCTTTTAGCTTATCATTGAATCGATGCTGCCAGCTTGTATAGGCTTGCACCAGCCCGGTGTTGTCATTGCTGTTAATGAGCGTTTCCAATTGCTCGCTTTGATAGTCAAACTCCCGGTGGTTGAAGTCATAGAAGTAATGGGTATACAGTAATCCAGCCTGAAGCTTATTTCGGGTATTTATCTTGTGGTGCAAACTGGTTCCCAGGCGGGCGGTATATTTGCGAAGATCGCTATCGAGTGATTCATAAAAATTATCTTCCTGATTGCGAGTTTTTCCCTTGACCATGCTGCCATTTTCTGAAAGGGAAAGGGTCGTATGCAGATAACTCCTTTCATTCAACAAGTAGGTATGGTTGAGGCCTATTACGCCCAGGTCGGACTGTACATCATAGCTTTCCACCACCAGGTCATCAAGGTCCTTCTCTTTTATTTCCGATAAGATATTACTGGTGCCGCCCAATCCGAACAAAGAAAAGTTGCCGGCTCCCGATGTGGGTAGGTTGAGCTTGAAGCTCAGGTCCTGATACTTTGGTACACCGCCGTAATCGACCACCCCAAGGTTATCGAGAAGGGCCAAAGAAGAATATCGGTAATTAAAAAGATAGGAACCCTGGTAATCCTTCTTAAAAGGGCCTTCCACGGTAAAGTCCAGCCCGACCGTATTGGCCTGGAACATGAGTTCAAATTGATCGTTATTGCCATTACGAAGGTTCATATCGAATACACTGGAATAGGCATTTCCGTATTCCGGAGCAAAGGCCCCGGTGAAGAAGTCGGAATTGGCCAGCATCGTACTGTTCAGTGCATTGATCGGCCCTCCGGTCGAACCCTCATCCGTAAAGTGGTTAGGATTGGGAATTTCCACGCCTTCAAGACGCCATTGCACACCTCTGGGAGAATTGCCCCGTACCACAATTTCATTCCCCCCGGCTGCATTACCGGTGATGCCGGCGAAAGAGGACACCATGCGGGCCGGGTCGTTGATGGCGCCGGCGTACCGGCTGGTCTCATCAACGGTAAAAGCACGGGAACTCACCAGGGCCATCTCATCTAGTGTTTCTGTTTTCTTTTGTTGATAGCGAACCACCACTTCATCGAGCTTATTGACCGATTCTACCATTTCAACCTGTAGCACAACCTCCCGGGCGGAAGTAACCTCCAGATTAGGATATATTCGATCGGCAAACCCCAGGTAAGTTATGGCAATACTGACCCTGCCCACGGGAACATTTTCCAGGCGAAAGGTGCCGTCCATATCCGTAACGGTGCCGACCAGTGGGTCGGACCCCACAATGATCACATTGGCGCCGATGACTGCTTGTCGCGAATCCTGATCGATGACGGTACCGCGTACGGTTTGAGATAATTCCTGGGCGCCTATAAAGTGAGGAAGGATAATTGTCAGGCCGACAAACAAAATCAGCTTAAATAGCAATTTCATGATACAGCAGTTTAAAATTTAAGAATAGGAGCAGTAAAAGGAGCAATAGGAGCAGTACACTTACTATTTGCATCAAAAGCAAGAGGATCTTACCTAAAAAGCTTAGTATTTTTTTCGGAGTGACCATACTACTTTGTCCTTTTCGTACAAAAATGCACGGACGGACATTGGCCATCGCTCAAGCGGGTAGGTTGAGACTAAATACAGGTCCGGACGGGTAGGATTGGACGGTGAGGAAGCGTTCGCAGGCGGGCTTTTTGAATACCGTATGCTTTCACGACTGCTCCCGCAGTAATTGTTGGTACTGGGATGGCGTATGCCCGGTCATTTTCTTAAAAGTATGGTTGAAAGAAGATTTGGAGTTGAATCCACAATCAAGAGCTATTGCCAGGAGCGTCAGATGGGCATTGGCCGGATCCTGGAGTTTTTCTTTAAAGCAGCGGATCCGGTAGCCATTGACTAACTGATAAAAATTTTGATTGGCCCTTTCATTGATGATCTGGGAAAGGTGGTTGGGCGAAAGCCCCAAATGCTCAGCTAGCTGGTTTAAGCTGAGGCGGCTTTCGAAAAAAGGTTTTTCCTCTTCCATGAATTCGAGGAGGCGTTGGTAGTATTGGTCGATTTGTTCGCTCTTTAATCCGGAGCGTTGGTAGCGTTCTATGTCTGGTTCAGAATAATCCGGAACTGCTGTTTTTCTACCGGAAAGGGGTTGATCGGTAAATATGCTTTCCTGCCGGATACCGTAATACCCGAACAAAAAAACGAAGAGTGTAACGGTGGTATAGATCAGAAACTCTCTCCAGTCCGGAGAGAGCAGGCCTGATGTACGCTCCAGCCACACACTTGCCATCACCACTACATATATGATACCGATGCCAAGGATCAAATACCGCAGCCATTCCAGGCTGACCTGCTCCTGATCGGAAAATTGATCCTTCATCCGTTTCCGGTGTCGCTGCAAAAGGATATAACTAACCACCGCATAGATGAGCCCTGAAGTCTGAATGCCAAACCCGATCATCAAAAAAGGCCAGGATTGTGCTCCAGTTTCGAGACTTTCCAATTTGGACATGGCCTCGGCACCAGGAAGTTGAGCATAGGGGAGAAAGGGAATAGTACCCAATAAGTAAGGCAGGAAATGGATGAGATCATACCAACGGACCTTTCTGCTTTCGCGGGTAAGACTCATCAGGTATAGCAATAAAAAAGGGCCGTGCAGCATAGGGAAGGGAGCGAAGATCATGATCAGTAAAGGCCATCGCAAATGAAATCCCTGAGCAATACCGTAGGCCGAAAAAAGATGCAACCCGATGATAAACATCCAAACGGCTAAAATTCGATCCGAAATGCTTTTATCCTTCTTCCGTAGCAAAAGGAGTTCAAAGAAAAAAGCCAGCCCCATACCGATAATCGAAATAGCTTCCATGGAATAAGTTTGGTGGGCGTAATTTTTTAGGGCTAAGGGTACGGGACATCAAGGTACAAATAGTTATTGGTGCCAGGAAGCCTTATCTCACGGTGGGAAATGATAAATGTCACCAATGACCTGGGCGTCAAACAACCTACCGTCTATAAATGCGTGGAATTGGTTTAATTTTTTAATTTTCAATAGTTTATGTGTGATTTTGTTTGCCGGTGATCAGGTCAGTGGCGACTAATGGCCGGCATAGGCTTGTTGGCTTAACAGAGAATTAAAACCTTGTTAATAACCCGGACATATTAGAGGGATAGTTTTAGAAGCCAAGCATGTAGATGGATAAGATGAGAAGATTATGGCTTAGTTTAATTCCGCTGCTTTTCGCGTCCTGTTTTGGCAGAGAGGTAGAAACGTTGGTCATCAGGGGATCGGATACAGAAGTTAATCTGGTGTTGCAACTGGCTGAAAACTATATGGATACTCACTCGGGCGTATCCATAGCTGTTACCGGCGGCGGTTCAGGAACCGGCATTGCTGCACTACTCAACAAAAAGACCGATATCGCAAATTCTTCCCGAAGCTTCAAAGATTCCGAGCTGCAACTAGCTGCGGAGCGCAAGCTTGAAGTGGTTCCCATTATTTTTGCCCTCGATGCGCTGTCCTTTATCGTTAATGAAAACTTGCCTATTGAGCAGCTTTCCATAGAACAGCTCCGTGGTATTTACACCGGTGAGATCAGTAATTGGTCGGAGGTTGGCGGGCCCGATCAAACCATCTCTCTTTATGGACGGCAAAGCAACTCGGGGACCTTCACTTTTATCCAAACCCATATACTAAAAGGCAATTATTCTCCCGACATGAAGCAGATGAACGGAACCGCTCAGATCATTGAAGGCATCAAAAGGGATAAGGCCGGCATTGGCTACGTTGGGATCGGCTACATTGTCAACAGCGAAGGCCAGGTTACGGAAGGGATCAAGGTACTGTGCATTCAGGGAGAAGGTCAGTCCTGGGCGGTTTCTCCTTTAGAACCAGCCAATATAACCAATGGATCGTATCAGATCGTCCGGCCTTTATACCAGTATCTGGATGGAGCACCGGAGGGAATACGGAAAGCTTTTCTGCAATATGAGCTGAGCCCGGAGGGACAAAAGATCATTTCCGAGAACGGATATTATGCGATCAATGACACTTACAGGAAAAAGAATGAAAAATATCTTGAAAGTAAATAGAGGAAAGGTCGATGATGGGTTTAACCTACTCTTTCGATTGGCAGGTATTTTGACGGTTCTGATATTATTCGGAATTTTTCTTATGCTTCTGATCAATGGCTTGTTGGCCTTTCGGGATATTAGTCTGCGGGAATTTCTGATTTCCCCGATCTGGTCACCGGGAGCTTATGAATCTCCGCATTACGGTATTTTGACCCTGGTGGTCAGTTCCCTGATGGTTACTTTCTTAGCCATGCTGATTGCGGTACCCATCAGTATCGGCGCGGCAGCCTATCTGGCCGAATTTGCCCCCCGGCGAGTAGAAAAGATCTTAAAACCGGCGATCGAAATGCTCGCCGCCGTACCTTCCGTAACGATCGGCTTTCTGGGCATTGTCCTGGTGGGACCGTTCTTATCCTGGCTTTTCGGTATCAGCCATGGCCTAAATGCATTAAACGGTGCGATCCTGTTGGCGGTCATGGCCTTACCCACCATTATTTCCATCGCTGAAGACGCGATCTACGCGGTGCCAAATACTTTCAAGGAAGCTTCCTACGCTTTGGGCGCAAATAAATGGGAAACCCTGGTCCGGGTGGTTTTGCCGGCAAGTGCTTCGGGGATCATTGCTGCCATTATGCTGGGCATGGGAAGGGTGATCGGTGAAACAATGGCGGTATTAATGGCTACCGGTAATGCAGCCGCTATGCCGAATAGCATTTTTGACCCCGTACAACCCCTGACGGCTACGATTGCTATTGAAATGGGAGAAGTTCCCTACGATACACCCCATTATTATGCCTTGTTTGCGCTGGGAGTGATCCTCTTTCTCATTACGCTGATCATCAACCTGATCGCCGATAAAATCACTACCCAATGGCAGGTACGGTAAGCAAACCATTGAAACAGGGATTGGGGCTGGCCCTGCTGGTCTTCTGCACCATTCTGGCGTTAAGTGCTATGGGTATCATTATTTGGGACATACTCCTCAAGGGGGTGCCGGCCTTTAGCCTTGAATTCTTATTCACTTATCCCAAACAGGGAATGACACAGGGAGGTATATTCCCGGCTATTGTCGGCACCACTATGGTCACTTTGATCACTGCTGTTTTTGCCGTTCCTCTGGGAATCGCCGGAGGGATCTATCTCAATGAATACGCAAAGAATAACTGGTTGACCAAACTAATACGGGTAAGCATCCGTAACTTGGCCGGGGTACCATCCATTGTTTATGGCCTCTTCGGATTGGCGCTTTTTGTGCAGGCTTTTCGCATGGGTACCTCCCTGCTGGCTTCTGGTCTTACGCTTGGTCTGATGTCGCTTCCCTATATCATTACCGCCACCGAAGAGGCGCTCAAAACGGTACCCAATGAATTCAAAGAGGGATCGATCGCGTTGGGAGCTACTCAGTGGGAAACGATCTACCGGATCATATTACCGGCCGCAGCCCCGGGGATCATTACCGGTATTATTCTGGCGTTGGCCAGGGCGGCCGGAGAAACGGCTCCTATTCTTTTCACCGGCGTTTTTTTCTACCAGC
>JAGQXH010000820.1 GCA_020436695.1 Lewinella sp.
GGCATTCAGCAGGATCTGATCAGTTTTTTCATTTTTTGATGGCCAGAATACGTGCGGATCAACCACCTGCCCATCGGCGTTGACGGTAAATACAACGGCCGTCATTTCATAGCCTTTAAAGCTGGCATCCGGGATCTTATCAATGGCTTCCTGCTGTAGGTATTGTGTCAATTTTTGCTGCCCACCCGGAAAGGTAGCTTCGCGGTCCGGATTGATATTGACCACAAAATCAATCTCCTTGATATCGTTATGGATTAAAGTGTTTTCGGGGATATATCGAACGACCACCGAAATTTGCGTCCCTGTATCGGCGGTCTTCATATGTTCTTTTTGCTCCCGGCTGAGTACCGCATTCTTGCTTACCGCTTTTCTCATAATCCCTTTATAGGTGGTGCTGATCTCAACGGAAATATATTCCCTTATCCATTCGGATCGATACTTCGGATTGAGATCAGTCAGGGTTTGAGCCTGGCCTAATTTTTCCTTTGTGATCGAAACGGGTGGATAGACTCGGTTTACTTCAAAATGAGGTACATCCGTTGACCCATCCTGTGAAAAACCTGGATTGGGGACAATTAAAAGGAATAGGGCTAATGCCAGTAAGCTATTTTTCATACACTCGATTTATCGTATGGATTTATTATAAGTAGGATTGGTGAGAATATCGTAAACAAGGAGATAAACCGGACTTTTGCCTTACTCCATCTCTACCCGATCAAAATAATATCTACACCCGTATATCACACTTCAAAAATAATGGAGAACTCCGGCATTAACGACCTGTGCCGCGTAAATAAGTGTAAATACTATGTAAAACCCTTCAGAAAGTGGGACAAGACAAATAGCTTTGAGGAATAAACGCTATAAAAAAGTGGATCAATAAATGAAAAGACTGGAACTATTCGAATTTGAAGATTTTTCCTGGCTGCCCGCAATTATCCGGACCGGCGCAACGAATCTCATCGTGGTACTACACAGATTAACCGGTACGGCCGATGTGATCGCCAATCTGATCCGGGAATTGCGTGAGAAACACGAGTTCGATCAGGTCACCGATCTTGGTTCCGGTTCGGGTGGCCCAATGCCGGAAGCGATTGAACAGGTAAATGAAAGTAGTCCGGACCGCCCGTTAGAGCTGTTACTGACCGACCTGCATCCGAATCCCAATACGGTCCGGAAGATCAATGACAGGGACCTTCCTCATGTTCGCTATCACGAGGGATCGGTAGATGCCACCAACATCGGCGCAGCTCCCGGCGGCCTGAAGACGATGATCGCCAGCTTTCACCATATGGATCCGGCCGTAGCGAAAAAGATCCTCCATTCGGCGCAGGAAAACAACGAACCCATTCTGATCTACGAAATTGCCAAAAACAATGTGCCGGTCCTCATTTGGTGGTTATTACTACCGGTTTCACTTATTATTCTGGTACTGATGACACTCATTATGACCCCTTTCGTCCGGCCACTTTCCCTGGGGCAGATCGTATTCACCTATCTGATACCCCTTATCCCGCTGGTGTACGCCTGGGACGGGCAGGCTTCGCTGATGCGTACCTATACCTTTTCGGACATTGAAGAATTGTTGGGTGCACTGGAAACCGATAGTTATCAGTGGAAGATCGGGGAGGCCAAAAAAACGAACGGGAGATCTTCTGGCTATTTCATTATGGGGTATCCCAAGAATTGAATCATTATCAAGTTGCACACCGGTTAAAATAAATGAGCCATGAAAATCAGCGCTCTTCTTACGTTGTCACTGGTCCTTAGTTGGGCTGTAGCCCGGGCACAAGATCAAATAGATTTTCCTGATCGGGTAGATGTCAGTTTGAGTGAAGCGCATCAGCGGGTAAAAAGTACGAACGTTTCTCTGGTCATCCCGCCGGACTATGATTATATCGAAAGCCTGTCCCGTTTGCAGAGGCATGAAAAGCTGTACCTACAGCTGGTTAGAATAGAGGGGAGCTACGAGACCTTACTGCCGGGATTTACCCGCGATTCCATCGAAGCTCAGGGCGCCGAAGTGGATGTAGTGAAAGACGTCGTGTTCAATGGGAATCCGGGCCGTTACATTGAAGGACCCTCTAAATTTCCGGGAGAGACCAAAATGATGCTGGTTCTGGGCGACAGCACCAATATCGTGTTAATCATGGGGGTATTCAAAAGTGATGACCTTGCCGGTAAGGGAGAGCTGCATCAGATCATGCAATCTGCTTATATGGACTCCGAAGCGAAGGTTGATCTGATGGAACTGGCCAATTTTACTTTTGACCGGGACATTACCTCTTTTAAATTCCACTCCTCGGCCTCCAATATGTATATGTTCACTCCTCTGGGCAATGAAAGTGATGAAGATTCTGAGGTGCCCAGCATCTCAATTACGGTCCTTCCGAAAATGGAGGTAACGGAAGCCACTTCTCTGGTAGAAGACATGTTGTGGCGTTACGAAGTTGCTCTGGGCCTGCATCTGGCTACTCAGGAATTAAACACGATCAAGATCGATGGTCGCACGGCTATTGTTCTGGAAACAGAGATTGAAAAAGAAGGGAAAAAAGGCTGGTTGAATCAGACCATACTCCTGGAAAACAACAGCAGTTTGTTGTTTCTGGCGGCTTCTTTTAGAGATGTGGCAGATTACAGGGAAAAATTCAGAAGGACGCTGGAAACGCTGCGGGAGAAGGAATGATACAATCTTAATGTATAAAACAAGGTTATCATATTTTGAATCTAAACATCAAAAGTATGAAAACGCTCTTTTTGTTCATTTTGCTGGTGCCAACGTTGTTGATCACTTCCTGCCGGGCATCTTTTCAAAAAACTTACCAAAACCAACCGCTAATTACGGCCAAACAGGAAGTGATCGATTACCGCGTAGGCAACCAATGGTACCGCAATCAATGGAGCATTGCCCCGGAGATTGAAAACGACACTCTGGTCGTAATATGTTATGAACCGCAAACGGACTTTCTCTTCCAAACCGATCAGGATTCGATCAGCCTTCGGGTAAGTCCGGGCAGCATTCACCATTTTTATGTATTACTTGCCGATTCCGCCTATGCGCACACTGTGGTGCAGGGAGTACCTTTCGCTACGCAATCGCTGCAATTTGATGACAACCGGACACCCGGCCTTACGGTAAGCTATCAATCAGGCGAAACTTCCTACCTGCAACAGCTACGGGAACAGTACCCAATTGTTTTGTCTGCGCCTGCGGGCAGTGATCAGGAAAAGGTATTGGCGGTACTGAACTGGACGAATAGTCGTTGGCAACACAATGGGAATAATGCTCCCAAAAAGAATGACGCCATTTCCATCTTGCAGGAGGCCGAGGCTGGTGGTCAGTTCCCTTGTTTTGCTTACGCCATTGTGCTACGAGATCAGTTGACGAGTCTGGGATATAAAGCGAGGACGATCTATCTCAAAAGCCGTGATGCTGCAACGAGTAATTATCCACCCGGGCATGTAGCAACGGAAGTTTATCTGGATGATCTGCAAAAATGGGCCTTTCTGGATGGACAGTTCAATGTGATGCCTACCCTAAATGGAACACCTTTAAATGCGGTAGAATTTCAGGATGCCGTCACTCATCATTACCGGGAATTTGAGCTTACCACGATTGG